>NZ_JBIVFO010000042.1:0-71340 GCF_044748225.1 Streptomyces sp. NPDC090021
CTGTGTCCCCGCAGGACGAGGCGGGACCACCGACCGGCCGCCGGGACAAGGCCGCGCGCGCCGAGCCGAGGAGACACCCCCCGGCGGCCCCGCGCCCCCACCCCCCGCCCCGACCCCGCCCAGGCGGCCAAACCCCAACCCCGCCAGGGCACACCTCCCAGCGGTAACTGGGGCAGCCTGGCCACCCGCCCGCAGCCGCAAGGACAACCGCACCCGCCCGGCCAGGGCAGAGGCGGCCAAACCCCCCAGCGGTAGCTGGGCGCCAGCGACCCGCACACGGAAACGGGCCGGGCCCGGTGCCCCCGTGGGGGAACCGGGCCCGGCCCGTGACTGCCGACTGCGCGGCGGCGCCTAGTTGTCGTCCTCGTCGATCAGGAAGCCCCGCATCGGCGACGGCGCCTGCATCGGCTGCGGCGCAGCCGGCCGGACCGGAGCCATCGGCTGGGTCATCGCCGGGGACATCTGCTGCTGGCCGCCGTAGGACGGACCGGCACCCATCGGGGAGGGACCGCCCATGGACGGACCGCCCATGGCGTGGCCCATCGCACCGGCCGGGGCCATCGACGGAGACGGCGACGGCGGCAGCGCGGGACCGGCCGGGTTGCGCGGCGGGGCCAGCGAGTCGTCCGCCTGGGTCTCCAGCTGGCGCAGCTGCGACTCCAGGTAGGACTTCAGACGCGTACGGTACTCACGCTCGAAGCCCCGCAGGTCCTCGACCTTGCGCTCCAGCGTGGCGCGGGCGGACTCCAGGGAGCCCATCGCGACGCGGTGCTTCTCCTGCGCGTCCCGCTCCAGCGCGTCGGCCTTGGCGCGGGCGTCCCGCTCCAGGCCCTCGGCGCGCGACCGGGCCTCGCCGACGATCTTGTTGGCCTCGGAGCGGGCCTCCGCGATCGCCTGGTCGGCGGTCTGCTGCGCCAGCGACAGGACGCGCGCGGCGCTGTCGCCACCGGGGCCCTGCTGCGGGAGCTGCGGCTGCTGCATCTGCTGCATGGGCTGGCCCATGGGCTGCATCTGCTGACCCATCGGCTGCATCTGCTGGCCCATCGGCTGCATCTGCTGACCGAGCGGGTTCTGGCCGCCCATCGACTGCTGCTGGCCCATGGGCTGCTGGCCCATGCCCTGCGGTCCGCCCATGGGGTGCTGCTGCATCGGGCCGCCCATGGGGCCGCCCATCGGGCCGGGGCCCTGCTGGCCCTGGCCGCCGGGGCCCGGCGGGAGCTGCGGTGCGCCGCCCGGCAGCTGGGGCGGGCCCATCTGCGGGTTCTGCTGCTGCGGCGGGCCGGATATGGCCGCGGGCACGGGGGCGCCGGGGCCGCGCTGGTCCTGGGGCTCGGGCTTGCGCATGCCCTGCTGCTGCTGGCTCTGCGCGGCGGCGCGCGTGGCGGCGGCCAGCTTGGCGCGCAGGTCCTCGTTCTCGCGCAGCAGGCGCGTCAGTTCGGACTCGACCTCGTCGAGGAAGGCATCGACCTCGTCCTCGTCATAGCCTTCTCGGAGGCGGACGGTCGTGAACTGCTTGTTCCGCACGTCCTCAGGAGTCAGCGGCATGTCTTCTTCACCTCTACGTAGTCGTCGGCAGTCGGCAAGACCGTATCGGGACCGTCCCCGCGCGTACGGGGAAGCTCATCGTTCACACGCTTCTCGCAGCGGTGCTCACGAAGCTGATGAGGATGTAAACGATGATCATCAGAACGAAGAAGGACAGGTCGAGTGCCACGCCGCCGAGACGCAACGGCGGAATGAACCGCCGCAGGAGCTTGAGCGGTGGATCGGTGACAGTGTAGGTGGCCTCCAGAACGACCACCATCGCCTTGCCGGGTGTCCATGAACGTGCGAACTGGAACACATAGTCCATGACCAGTCGGAAGATCAACACGATCAGGAAGCACATCAGCACGACGTAGACCACTTGCAGTGCGATGCCCATCCCGTGCTTTCCTCTCCCCGTTTTCCGATCTGTTCCCGGTCCCGTATCTGACGGATCGGTCTAGCTTTGGTTGAAGAACCCGCCCTCCGCGATGCGGGCCTTGTCCTCCGCCGTGACATCGACGTTAGCAGGCGACAGCAGGAACACCTTCTGTGTCACGCGTTCAATGCTGCCGTGCAGACCGAACACGAGTCCGGCGGCGAAGTCCACGAGACGCTTCGCATCCGTGTCGTCCATCTCCGTGAGATTCATGATCACCGGAGTGCCCTCACGGAAGTGTTCCCCGATGGTACGGGCCTCGTTGTAGGTCCGGGGGTGCAGTGTCGTGATGCGGTACGGCTCCCGCTCGGAGACGACCTTGGGCATGATCACGGGGGCGTTCTTCTCCAGGTTCGTGCGATCAGGTGTGATGGATGCCACGGGGGCAATTCGCGCAGGACGTCCGTTTTCCACCGGAATTGGGATGGGTTCCCGCTGCGCCGGAGGCTGTACGGCTCGTACCGGTTCGTCCGATACGGGCGACTGGTGCACGGGCTGCTGTCGGCGATCCCGCTCCCGAGCCCGCTCCATCTCCGGCTCGGGCTCGAACTCGTCGTCGGGGTCGTACCCCGGGTTGTCGTACCGGTCGTCCTCCACGAGGCCGAGGTAGACCGCCATCTTGCGCATCGCGCCGGCCATTCTCCGAGTCCTCCGCTCTGTGGTGGATCGCCCTGTCGCAGGTGCCGCCGTGTCACGAATGTCACCAACTGCCCGCGATCCACGTGGTCTGCCCGCTCATCGGCGGGAATGACCATATTTTCTGCTGTGGTCCGACTTTCTTCGCGACGTTACCCGAGCCGGGGTCTCGCGCCGAGTACCGCAGTGCCGACGCGTACATGTGTCGCACCGGCCGCAACGGCCTGTTCCAGGTCTGCGCTCATCCCGGCCGACACCATCGTGGCAGTCGGATGGTCCGCGCGCAGGCGGGATGACAATTCCACCAACCGCTCGAAGGCGGCCTGTTCGCGTCCCGCGTAGTGGCCGGACAGGGGTGCGACGGTCATCAGTCCGTCGATCCGCAGTCCGGGCGCCGCGGCGACGAGGTCCGCCAACTCCGCGAGCTGCTCCGGCGAGGCCCCGCCCCGGGTCCCCCGCTCGCCCGACTCGGCGTCGAGGGCGATCTGGACGAGGCAGCCGATCTCACGGCCCGCGTTCACCGCGGCCGCCGAGAGGGCGGTCACCAGGCGGGGCCGGTCGACCGACTGCACCACGTGCGCGTATCCCGCCACGGAACGGACTTTGTTGGTCTGCAACTGACCGACGAAATGCCAGCTGAGTGGCAGATCCGCGCAGGCCGCGGCCTTGGGGGCGGCATCCTGGTCGCGGTTCTCGGCAACATGGCGGACGCCCAGCTCCGCCAGCAGTCGTACGTCGCCGGCCGGGTAGGTCTTGGTGACCACGATGAGGGTCACCTCCTCCCGCCCGCGGCCCGCCGCCGCGCAGGCGGACGAGATGCGTTCCTCCACCCGCGCCAGGTTCTCGGCGAGCTCCGACTTACGATCCGTCATTCTTCTTTTCCCCCGGGAGTCCGGGGGTCTCCCCCCGGGAAAGCTCCGTCAACCAGACATATCCGGCAAGCCGTCCGGTCACCCGGTCACGGCGGTACGAGAAATGGTCCCGCGACTCCAGTGTGCAGACAGGGGAACGGGCTCCGTCCACCACCCCCGCCTCCGCGAGCTGGGCGTGCACCCCCGCGACCACGTCGACCGCCGGTGTCCCCCAACTGGTTTCGGCCCGGGCGGCGGGCACCGACTCCGCCACCGACTCCCGCATCCCGGCCGGCACCTCGTAACAGCGTCCGCAGACCGCGGGTCCGGTACGGGCGACGATCCGCGCGGGTTCGGCACCGAGGGAGACCATCGCCTCCACCGCGGCCTGCACCACCCCGGCGACCAGACCGGGCCGCCCGGCGTGGGCGGCTCCGACGACCCCGGCGACGGGGTCCGCCAGCAGGACCGGCGTGCAGTCGGCGGTGAGCACGGCGAGGGCGAGCCCCCGACGGGCGGTCACCAGCGCGTCCACCGCCGGGATCTGCGCGTCCGGTCCCCAGGGACCGTCGACGACCGCCACGTCCCGGCCGTGCACCTGGTTCATCCAGACCACCCGGTCCGGGTCGAGTCCCAGGGACCGGGCCGCCAGGGCCCGGTTCGCGAGAACGGCGGCCGGGTCGTCTCCGACCGCGCCGCCGAGGTTGAGCTCTTCGTACGGAACGGCGCTCACTCCGCCCCACCGGTCGGTGAAGGCGAAGTGGGCGCCGCCCACGTGATGCTGCTCCGGTGTCACTTCAAGAAGTCCGGAACGTCCAGTTCCTCGGCCGGGCTGTCCTGGTACGGCCGGGCCGTGGGGACCTGCGGCGCGGGGGCCTGGGCCTCGACCGGGGCCGGCTCGACGGGAGCCGGGGGCTCCTCGCGCGGCGGGACCGTGCCGAGTCCGCCGAAGGCCGGGCGGACCGGCTCGGGGGCACGGACCGGTGCCGGGGCCGGCTCCTCGCGCTTCGTGGACGCGGCGCCGATGACGTTGTCCCGGCGGGCCGGGGGCTGTCCGCCGTCGAACCCGGCCGCGATGACGGTGACCCGTACCTCGTCGCCGAGCGCGTCGTCGATGACGGCGCCGAAGATGATGTTCGCCTCGGGGTGCGCCGCCTCGCTCACCAGCTGCGCGGCCTCGTTGATCTCGAAGAGACCGAGGTCGGAGCCGCCGGAGATGGAGAGCAGCACGCCGCGTGCGCCGTCGATGGACGCCTCCAGCAGCGGCGAGGAGATCGCCATCTCGGCGGCGGCCACGGCGCGGTCGTCGCCGCGGGCGGAGCCGATGCCCATCAGGGCCGAGCCGGCCTCGGACATCACGGACTTGACGTCGGCGAAGTCGAGGTTGATCAGACCCGGGGTGGTGATGAGGTCGGTGATGCCCTGGACACCGGACAGCAGGACCTGGTCCGCCGACTTGAAGGCGTCCAGGACGCTGACCTGGCGGTCCGAGATGGACAGCAGGCGGTCGTTGGGGATGACGATGAGGGTGTCGACCTCTTCGCGGAGCTCGGCGATGCCGTCCTCCGCCTGGTTCGCGCGGCGCCGGCCCTCGAAGGTGAACGGCCGGGTGACCACACCGATCGTCAGGGCGCCGAGCGAGCGCGCGATGTTGGCGACGACGGGTGCGCCGCCGGTACCGGTGCCGCCGCCCTCACCGGCGGTGACGAAGACCATGTCGGCCCCCTTGAGGACCTCCTCGATCTCCTCGCGGTGGTCCTCTGCCGCCTTGCGACCGACCGCCGGGTTGGCGCCGGCGCCGAGGCCGCGGGTGAGTTCGCGGCCGACGTCGAGCTTGACGTCGGCGTCGCTCATCAACAGCGCCTGCGCGTCCGTGTTGATGGCGATGAACTCGACGCCCTTGAGACCGACCTCGATCATTCGGTTGATGGCATTGACACCACCGCCGCCGACACCGATGACCTTGATGACTGCGAGGTAGTTCTGCGGTGCTGCCACGTCGAAGGCCTCTCGCCTCGAGTTACGTGTCGCCGCCTCGCGGGCCTGCGTTGCGACGACTGATGCCGAAATAGGGACGGTCCGAACGCGCCGACCCGAACCCTCACCCTGAAGTTTAGGGTTAGGGGTGTGTCTGTTCCCTGGACTCTTCCGAACAGGACACTAAGTCGACAAGTAGCGCGTGTTCAACGAACACGCCGAACCTCCCGTTTTTCTTTTCACCCTATGTGATCACCCGTATCGCTGGCCAACCAGGGTGCGCCGCTGTTCGACCTGACGTCAACTCCCGGTCGCCGCAGGGGCGGTGGGAACGCTCACGTCGAAGTGACCGGCCTTCGGTGCGGCTTTCAGCAAAGCGGTCAGCGCACGCCCCTTCGCGTCGCTCTGTTCACCACTGCCCCACCGAACGGACCGGCCTCCGGTCAGCTCCAGCACGATCGAATCGTAGGAACCCACCTTGACCTGCACCGTCTCCTTCGCGATCGGGGCCGGAAGGGATCCGGCGACGAGCACGGCCTCGTGCAGCAGCCGGTCTTCGTCGAAGCGGCGGGCGCTCGGGGAGCCCGCCGCGTTCAATTCGAGGACCGGAACGCCCGCGGGTGCTTTCGGAACCGTGTCGAATCGCACACCCGATGCGTCCACTTCCACGAAGTTGGCGTCCTTTTTGATGAGCAGGACGGGTTTGCGCTCCGTCACCTTGAGTCCGATTCCGTGCGGCCAGGCCCGCACCGCATCGACCGAATCGATGCGGGGCAGACGGCCGCGCACACGGCTCTCGATCTCGTCCGTGTCGACGCTCACGAGGGGCGCGCCGACGGGCACGGCCGCGGCGGAGAGGACCTGCTCGGGCGTGAGCACCTCCGTACCGGTGGCCGTGACCCGCTCGACGCGGAGCCAGGAGGACCCGTAGAGGACCCAGGCGCCGCCGGAGGCGAGGAGTACCGCCGCGGCCAGGGAGGCCAGCACAGGACCCCGGCGCAGGTATGCGCCGGGGCCCCGCGCGGCGGTCCTCTTCGGGGCCTTCGAGGACTTGGGGCCCTTGGGTGGCTTGGGAGAGCCGGCGCCCTTGCGGGGCGACCGGCCGGGCCGATCGGAAGACGGTGTTCCGCGCTGTGCGGTCCTCGCTCCGGCCACTCCTGTGCCTCCTGCGTCCGTGCTCCCCGCGTCAGCGGGCTCGGTGGGCTGCGATCGCCTCGTACACCATGCCGACCAGCAGCTCGTCGGCGTCCCGGCGGCCGAACTCACCGGCGGCGCGGGACATCTCGTACAGGCGGTGCGGATCGGACAGCACCGGGAGGACCTGGCCGAGCACCCAGTCGGGCGTCAGTTCCGCGTCGTCCACGAGCAGGCCGCCGCCGGCCTTGACCACCGGCTGGGCGTTGAGCCGCTGTTCGCCGTTGCCGATCGGCAGCGGGACGTAGGCGGCGGGCAGCCCGACGGCGGACAGTTCGGCGACGGTCATCGCTCCCGCGCGGCACAGCATCATGTCGGCGGCGGCGTACGCGAGATCCATCCGGTCCACGTACGGTACCGGCACATAGGGCGGCATCCCGGGCATGTTGTCGACACGCGGCAGTTCGTTCTTCGGGCCGACGGCATGCAGGATCTGCACGCCGGAGCGCTGCAGGGTCGGAGCGACCTGCTGGATGGTCTCGTTGAGGCGTCGTGCGCCCTGCGAGCCGCCGGAGACCAGCAGCGTGGGCAGGTTGGGGTCCAGGCCGAAGGCGGCGCGCGCCTCGGGGCGTACGGCGGCCCGGTCGAGGGTGGAGATGGAGCGGCGCAGCGGGATGCCCACGTAGCGGGCGCCGCGCAGCTTGCTGTCGGGCGTGGAGACCGCGACGGCGTGCGCGTACCGGGAGCCGATCTTGTTGGCCAGTCCGGGCCGGGCGTTGGCCTCGTGGACGATGATCGGCACGCCGAGCCGCTTGGCCGCGAGGTAGCCGGGCAGGGCCACGTAGCCGCCGAAGCCGACGACGCAGTCGGCCTTGGTGCGCAGGAGGATCTCCTCCGCAGCCTTGATGGTGCCGCGCAGCCGTCCGGGGACGGTGATCAGCTCGGGGGTGGGCTTGCGGGGCAGCGGTACGGCGGGGATCAGCCCGAGTTCGTAGCCGCGCTCCGGTACCAGGCGGGTTTCGAGTCCGCGCTCGGTGCCCAGGGCGGTGATGCCCACTGAAGGGTCCTGCCTGCGCAGGGCGTCCGCGAGGGCGAGCGCCGGCTCGATGTGGCCGGCGGTCCCCCCACCGGCGAGTACGACATGCACCGAAATTCACCGCTCTCCGGACGGACGCTTCTTGACGCGCCGTCTCATCGACTTCCATCTCACCCCGGTCCGCCTCCAGCCGGTCTTCGGCTGTCGCATCGCGAGGGCCGCGCGCGCGGCGGGCTCCTCCCGCGCGAAGGCGATGAGCAGTCCGACCGCGAACATGGTCGGCAGCAGGGCGGACCCCCCGTAGGAGAACAGCGGGAGCGGGACACCGGCGATCGGCAGCAGACCGAGCACCGCACCGATGTTGATCACGGCCTGGGCCGTGATCCAGGTGGTCACGCCTCCCGCGGCAAACCGTACGAAGGAGTCCTCCGTGCGTCCGGCCACGCGGATACCCGCATAGCCTAGAGCCGCGAACAGGGCGAGCACCGACAGCGTCCCCGCCAGTCCCAGTTCCTCCCCCGTGATGGCGAAGATGAAGTCGGTGTGGGCTTCGGGTAGTTGACCCCATTTTTCCACACTTGCACCCAGTCCGGAACCGAACCAGCCACCTGATGCGAGGGCGTAGATCCCGTGGACGGCCTGCCAGCAAAGGTCGTTCTTGCCCGGTTCTGTCGCACCGATGCACTCCAGTCGGTCCATCCGGTGCGGGCTGGTCCTGATGAGCAGTGCGACGATCGCACCCGCGAAGGCCAGTACGCCGACGAACATCCGCGTGGGGGCCCCCGCGAGCCAGAGCAGGCCGAACAGGATGGCGCCGAGGATCATCGCGGTGCCCATGTCCCCGCCCAGCATGATGAGCCCGAGCAGCAGGAAGGCCACGGGGACCAGCGGCACGAGCAGGTGCTTCCACTGGCTCAGCAGCCCCTTGTCCCCCTTGCGGGCCAGCAGGTCGGCGCCCCAGAGGATCAGCGCCAGCTTGCCGAACTCACTGGGCTGCAGCATGAACGGGCCGCCGAGGGAGATCCAGTTCTGGTTGCCGTTGATGGAGACCCCTATCCCGGGGACCTGGACCAGCACCATCAGGAAGAGCGTGCCGGCCAGCACCGGATAGGACAGCGCCCGGTGCAGCTTCACCGGCATCCGCGAGGCGGCCAGCAGCAGGACCGCACCGATCAGGGCGGCCAGGAACTGCTTCTTGAAGAAGTAGGCATCGCCCAGGCCCAGCTGGAGCGCCTTGATCATGGAGGCGGAGTACACCATCACCAGACCGAGCACGGTGATGAGCAGCGAACTGCCGAAAATCAGGTAATACGCCGTGAGTGGCCGGTCCCAGGCCCTGCGCAACTGCTCCTGCGTACGCCGGAGTCCGGCCAGCGGCCCGCGCCCGGCGGGTCGCGCCGGGCGCTTCACCTTCACCCCGGGGCGCTTGCGGCCCTGCGCCTTCACGGCGGACGGCCGCCGCCCCGGCAGCATCTGCTTGGCCGGCATCTGTGATCTTCCCCTCCACTCGTACGAGGCGAGCATCCGGCCGGAGGGAACCTGTCCGGCGCCCCCGGCTAGGCCGTGTCCGCGGCGTTCTCGGCGGCCAGTTCACGTACCGCGTCGGCGAACGCTTCCCCGCGCCTGTTGTAGTTCGCGAACATGTCCATCGATGCGCAGGCGGGTGCCAGCAGAACCGTGTCGCCGGGCTCGGCGAGCGCGGCCGCCTCCCGGACCGCTGCGAGCATCGCCCCAGTGTCGGTCCGGTCGAGGTCGACGACCGGGACCTCGGGGGCGTGTCGCGCCAGTGCCTCCGCGATCAACGCCCGGTCGGCGCCGATCAGGACGACACCGCGCATCCGCGCGGCCGACTTCTGCACGAGCTCGTCGAAGGTCGCGCCCTTGGCGAGGCCGCCGGCGATCCAGACGACCTTGTCGAAGGAGGCGAGGGAGGCTTCCGCCGCGTGGGTGTTGGTGGCCTTGGAGTCGTCGACGTAGACGACCGAGCCGACCTCGTCCACCCGGGCGACCCGGTGGGCGTCCGGACGGAAGTCGCGCAGCCCGTCGCGGACCGCGCGCGGCTCCACGCCGAAGGCGCGGGCCAGGGCCGCGGCGGCGAGCGCGTTGGCGATGTTGTGCGGCGCCGCCGGGTTGACGTCCTTGACCTCGGCGAGCTCCTGGGCGTTCTTCTGCCGGTTCTCCACGAAGGCCCGGTCGACGAGGATGCCGTCGACGACTCCGAGCATGGAGGGGCCGGGCGCGCCGAGGGTGAAGCCGATCGCGCGGCAGCCCTCCTCGACGTCGGCCTCGACGACGAGGTCCTCGGTGGCCTTGTCGGCGACGTTGTAGACGCAGGCGACCGTGTTGCCCTCGTAGATGCGGCCCTTGTCGGCGGCGTACGCCTGCATCGAGCCGTGCCAGTCGAGGTGGTCGGGGGCCAGGTTGAGGACGGCTCCCGAGTGGACGCGCAGCGAGGGCGCCCAGTGCAGCTGGTAGCTGGAGAGTTCGACGGCGAGCACGTCGAACTGCTGCTCGCCGAGGACCACGTCGATGATCGGGGTCCCGATGTTGCCGACGGCGGCGGTGCGCAGCCCGGCGGCCTTCAGGATCGACGCGAGCATCTGCACGGTGGTGGTCTTGCCGTTGGTACCGGTCACGGCGAGCCATTCGGCGGGCCCGGCCGGGGCCGCGTCGGCCCCCTCGCCGGTGCCGGCGGCCGCGGCCCCGCGGGCGGCGCGCAGTTCCACGCCCGCCGGGCGCAGCCGCCAGGCGACCTCGACGTCGCCGACGACGTCGACGCCCGCCTCGGCGGCGGCCAGGAAGAGCGGGCTCTGCGGCGGCCAGCCGGGCGAGGTGACGACCAGTTCGGTGCCCTCGGGGAGGGTCTCACCGGCTCGGGCACCGTCGGGCAGGTGACCGAGGCGGACCTCGATGCCCAGTTCCGTGAGCTCGGCCGCCCTGGCCCGGTGCGCGTCGCCGTCGCCGTTGTCCACGACGGTCACGCGGGCGCCCAGCCCGGCCAGGGCCCGGGCGGCGCTGATACCGCTGATGCCGAGGCCGGCCACGGTGATCCGGCCCGGCAGGCCGAACCGGCCCAGGGCGTCGGGGCCGAGCAGGCCGGCCAAGTCGGAGGCGCTCACTTGTCGGCTGCCCATCCCGCGTAGAAGATGCCGAGACCCACGATGACGCACATGCCCTGGATGATCCAGAAGCGGACCACGACGAGGACCTCGGACCAGCCCTTGAGTTCGAAGTGGTGCTGGAGCGGCGCCATCCGGAAGACCCGCTTGCCGGTCAGCTTGAAGGAGCCGACCTGGATGACGACCGACATCGTGATGAGCACGAAGAGGCCGCCGAGGAGCGCCACCAGGAGCTCCGTGCGGGAGCAGATGGCGAGGCCCGAGAGCGCGCCGCCGAGAGCCAGCGAGCCGGTGTCGCCCATGAAGATCTTGGCGGGCGAGGTGTTCCACCACAGGAAGCCGAAGCAGGCGCCCATGAGGGCGGAGGCGACGACCGCGAGGTCGAGCGGGTCGCGTACCTCGAAGCAGGCGTTCGGGTTCGTGAGGTCGGCGGCCATCGCGCACGACTCCTGGAACTGCCAGACGCCGATGAAGGTGTAGGCGCCGAAGACCATCACGGCGGCGCCGGTGGCCAGGCCGTCCAGACCGTCGGTCAGGTTCACGCCGTTGGACAGGGCCAGGATCATGAACAGCGCCCAGACCACGAAGAGCACCGGGCCGATCGACCAGCCGAAGTCCGTGACGAACGACAGCTTGGTGGAGGCCGGGGTGAGGTCGCGCGAGTCCTTGAACTGGAGTGCGAGCACCGCGAAGGTGATGCCGACGATCAGCTGGCCGGCCATCTTGGCCTTGGCCCGCAGACCCAGCGAACGCCGCTTGACGATCTTGATGTAGTCGTCGAGGTACCCGACCAGGCCCATGCCGGCCATCAGGAACAGGACAAGCAGACCCGAGAAGCTCGGCTCCGAGCCGGTGAGGATCTTCGTCAGCGCGTACGCGACGAGCGTGGCCAGGATGAAGGAGATACCGCCCATGGTGGGCGTGCCCTTCTTCCCGGCGTGGCCGCGCGGACCGTCGTCGCGGATGAACTGGCCGTAGCCCTTGCGGGCCAGCAGCTTGATCAGCAGCGGCGTTCCGACAACGGTCAGGAACATGCCGATGACACCGGCGAACAGGATCTGCCTCATCGGCCGGTGACCTCGCCCTCGACAGTGCCCTCGAGCAGGGCCTGCGCCACCCGCTCCAGACCGGCCGACCTGGAAGCCTTCACCAGCACGACGTCACCCGGGCGCAGTTCACTGCGCAACAGGTCGACCGCCGCCTGCGCGTCGGACACGAGCACCGACTCCTCACCCCACGAACCCTCGTTATATGCGCCCAGTTGCAGCCAGGAGGCTTCCCTGCCCCCGACCGCGACGAGCTTGCTCACGTTGAGCCGGACGACAAGTCGTCCGACCGCGTCGTGCTCGGCGAGAGCGTCGTCTCCGAGCTCGGCCATCGGGCCGAGCACCGCCCACGTGCGTCCCCCGTTCGCCCTGCCGTCACCGCCCATCGCGGCGAGCGCGCGCAGTGCGGCCCGCATGGACTCCGGGTTCGCGTTGTAGGCGTCGTTGACGATCGTCACACCGTCCGCCCGCTCGGTGACCTCCATCCGCCACCGGGACAGCGTGCCCGCTCCGGAGAGCGCGGTGGCGATCTCCAGGGCGGACATGCCCAGGACATGGGCGACGGCGGCCGCGGCGAGCGCGTTCGACACGTGGTGCTCACCGTACAGGCGCAAGGTCACGTCGCTGCACCCGGTCGGTGTGTGCAGTGTGAAGGAAGGCTGTCCCTTGTCCGTCATGCGGACGTCCGTGGCCCGGATTTCGGCGTCGTCGGCCTCGCCGAACAGCACCGTACGGGCCTTCGTACGCGTGGCCATGGAGCGGACCAGCAGGTCATCGGCGTTGAGCACGGCGACGCCGCCCTCGGCCTCGGCCGGGAGGGCCTCGACGAGTTCGCCCTTGGCCTGGGCGATCTGCTCACGGCCGCCGAACTCGCCGATGTGGGCGGTGCCGACGTTGAGGACCAGACCGATGCGAGGGGGCGTCAGTCCGGTGAGGTAGCGGATGTGTCCGATGCCGCGGGCGCCCATCTCCAGGACGAGGTGCTGGGTGTCCTCGGTGACGCGCAGCGTCGTGATCGGCAGGCCGATCTCGTTGTTGAGGTTTCCGGGGGTCCACACGGTCGGCGCGTGGTGCTGGAGCACCTGCGCGATGAGGTCCTTGGTGGAGGTCTTGCCGGCGGACCCGGTGAGGGCCACGACGTCGGTGCCCAGGCGGGCGACGACGGCCCGGGCGAGCGCGCCGAGGGCGGCCACCACGTCGGGGACGACGACGGCGGGGACGCCGACCGGCCGGGTCGCGAGGACGCCGACGGCACCGGCGGCGATTGCGCGTTCGGCGTAGTCGTGGCCGTCGACCCGTTCGCCGACGAAGGCGGCGAACAGGCTGCCCGGCCGGACCTCGCGGGAGTCGTAGACCACGGGACCGGTGACCTGGACGGACGGATCCGGTATGTCGTGGGGCCGCCCGCCGGTGATGTCGGCGATCTCGGCGAGGGAAAGGGCGATCACTGGTTCACCTCGGCCTGTCGGACCTGGTTCGTTCGGTCGAGCACGAGTTGGCGCTCGATCGCGGCGCGGAGCACCGTACGGTCGTCGAAGGGCCGGACGACCCCTGCGGTGTCCTGGCCCTGTTCGTGGCCCTTGCCCGCCACGAGGACGGTGTCGCCGGGCTCGGCGCGCGCGACGGCCGCGGCGATGGCCGCCGCCCGGTCGGCGTCGACGAGGACGGTGCCGCGCTCGGCGGGCGGTACGGACACGGCGCCGCCGAACATCGCGGCGAGGATCGCGAGCGGGTCCTCGGAGCGCGGGTTGTCGGAGGTCAGGACGGCCACGTCGGCGTACCGGGCGGCCGCGGCGCCCATCGGGGCGCGCTTGGTGGTGTCGCGGTCGCCGCCGCAGCCGAGCACGATGTGCAGCTTGCCGGTGGTGACCTCGCGCAGGGCCCGCAGGACCGACTCCACGGCGTCCGTCTTGTGCGCGTAGTCGACGACGGCGAGGTACGGCTGTCCCGCGTCCACCCGCTCCAGCCGGCCGGGGACCCCGGGCACCGCGGCGACACCGTCGGCGGCGGTCTGCGGGTCGAGGCCGGCGGCGGCGAGCGTGACGATCGCGGCGACGGTGTTGGCGACGTTGAACGGGCCGGGCAGCGGGGCCTTGGCCCGCACCCGCTGTCCCTCGGGCCCGACCAGCGTGAGCGTGGAGTCCATGTGGCCGGTGACGACGTCCTCGGCGCGCCAGTCGGCGGCCCGGTCGCCCGCCGCGGAGAAGGTGACGACCGGGACGGTGGCCTCCTTGGCCAGGCGGCGGCCGTACTCGTCGTCGTAGTTGACCACGCCCAGGCGGGCACGGCGGGGCGTGAACAGCTCCGCCTTCGCCTGGAAGTAGTCCTCCATGTCCGAGTGGAACTCCATGTGCTCGGGGCTCAGGTTGTTGAAGACGGCGACGTCGAAGACGCAGCCGTCGACGCGACCGAGCACCAGGGCGTGGCTGGAGACCTCCATGGCCACGGCCTCGACGCCGCGTTCGCGCATGACCGCGAAGAGGGCCTGCAGGTCGGTGGCCTCGGGGGTGGTCCGCTCGGACTTGATGCGCTCGTCGCCGATGCGCATCTCGACGGTGCCGACCAGACCGGTGCTGCGGCCGGCCGCGCGCAGGCCGCCCTCGACGAGGTACGCCGTGGTGGTCTTGCCGGACGTTCCGGTGATGCCGATCTGGAGCAGGCCTTCGCCGGGGTGGCCGTAGATCGCGGCGGCGAGTTCGCCCATCCGGCCGCGCGGGTCGGCGACGGCCAGCACCGGCAGGCCGGTGGCCGCGGCGCGTTCGGCGCCCGAGGGGTCGGTCAGCACGGCGGCGGCACCGAGGCCTGCGGCCTGGGCGGCGAATGCGGCGCCGTGGGTCCGGGCTCCGGGCAGGGCCGCGTACAGGTCTCCCGGGCGGACCGCACGGGAGTCGTGCGTGATCCCGGTGATCTGCGCAGCGCCTGGTGACGGGACGCCCAGCAGCGTGGCCAGCTCGCCCAGCGGGCTCGGAGCGGCGGACGCGGGCCTGGGGGCTCCCGGCGGCGCTGCCGGGGCGTCTTGCTGGGTGGTTCTGGGCTGATCAGCGTGGGGCACGGCGGTGAGCGTACCGGGCGCGGCGGCCGGGCGGCGAAGTGAGGGCCCGGGCTCGGCTGCGGCGGCCGGTCGGTTCCCGGGTTTCGGGGTGATCGTTGTCACTGATGGTGCCTCACGCTTTTCTGGCGGGCAGGCCGTGGCCGAGGGTCACTGGCCGGGCTGCGGACTGGGCTGCGGGGCGGGCTGCTGGGCGGGCTGCGGGCCGGGCTCGTAGGTGACCGGGAGCCCGGCGGGGGCGGTGCCGGTGGGGGCGACCTGGAGGGTCTTGAGGGCGAACTCCATGACCTTCTTGTAGATGGGGCCGCAGATCTGGCCGCCGAAGTAGCTGCCCTTCGTGGGGTTCTGGATGGCGCAGTAGACGGTGATGCGCGGGTTGTCCGCCGGGGCGAAGCCGGCGAAGGAGGCGGTGTAGCCCTTGTAGCGGCCGGTGGCCGGATCCACCCGGTTGGAGGTTCCGGTCTTGCCGCCGACCCGGTAGCCGGGGATCTTCGCCTTGGTTCCGGTGCCCTCCTGGTCGTCGACGACGGATTCGAGCATCTCGGCGAGGGTCTTGGCGGTCTCCTGGCTGATCACACGGTTCTGCTCGGGCGCCGGGGCCGGGGTGAAGCGGCCGTCGGGGCCCCTGGTGCCGCGGACCAGCGTCGGTGTGATGCGGACCCCGCCGTTGGCGATGGTGGAGTACACGGAGGCCGCCTGCATGGCGTTGAGGGACAGTCCCTGGCCGAAAGGGATCGTGTACTGCTGGGAGGTGGACCAGTTCCGGGGCTCGGCGAGGATGCCGCGGGACTCGCCCGGGTAGTCCAGGCCGGTGGGCCGGCCGATGCCGAACCTGGTCAGGTAGGAGTACAGGACCTCGTTGGCCTCGGACTGGGTGGGACCGAGCTGGCCGGTGGCCAGGATGGTGCCGATGTTGGAGGACTTGGCGAGGACCCCGTTGAGGGTCAGGTACCAGGTCGGGTGGTCGATGTCGTCCTTGAACAGCCGGTCGCCGCGGTGCAGCCGGTTGGGGACCTCGACGCGGGTGTCGGGGGTCGCCTTCTTCTCCTCCAGCACGGCCGCCATCGACATCACCTTGGCGGTGGAGCCTGGCTCGTACACGTCCTGGAGCGCGGCGTTGCCCATCGCCGCCGTACTGGCCCGGGTCAGGTCGTTGGGGTCGAAGCCGGGGGCGTTGGCCATGGCCAGCACCTCGCCGGTGCGGGTGTCCTGGACGATGACGTAGCCGCGGTCGGCCTCGGACTTCTGCACCTGTTCGGCGATGGCGCTCTGCGCCGCCCACTGGATGTCCCGGTCGATGGTCAGCTGGATGTCGTCGCCGGGGACGGCGGGCTTCTCGCTGGAGCCGGCCGTGGGCACTCTGCGGCCGCCGGACTGGGCGTAGGTGATCTCCCCGTCCCGGCCGGCCAGCTTCTTGTCGAGGGAGGACTCCAGGCCGCCGGCGCCCCTGCCCTCGGCGTTGACGTAACCCAGTATCCCGGCGGCGAGGTCCCCGCCCGGGTACACGCGCTTGCTGCTGTCCTCCTTGAACACGCCGGCCAGGACGTTGGCGCCGGGGGCGTTGTTCTTCTTGTCGGCCGTCGCCTTCTCCGAGAAGACACGCTTGAGGTCCTTGATCTGGTTCCAGACCTGCGGGGTCTGGCGCTGGGCGAGGACCACGTACCGGCTGTTCCTGGTCCTGAGCTTCTCCGTGAGCTCCTTGGCGTCCTTGCCGAGGATGGGCGCGAGGAGGGCCGCGGCCTGCTCGGGGGCGTCCGGGGCCTTGCTGTCCTGCGGGGTGAACATCTTCGGGTCTGCGGTGATGTCGTACGCGTCGACGCTGGTGGCGAGGGCCACGCCCCTGCGGTCGGTGATCTCGCCGCGTTCCGCGGCCAGTTTGACGTTGGTGTAGCGGTTCTTGGAGGCCGCGGCGGAGAAGGAGGAGGCGTCGACGGCCTGCACCTGCAGCAGCCGGACGACGAAGGCGAGCATGACAAGGGTCAGTCCCACACCGACCAGGCGCAGCCGGGGCCGGGGGCTGCCGAGCCGGATCGTGTGCGGCGTACGGGGGCCGGCGGGGCGTTGGGTCGCCGGGCGGGAGGCCGGGCGGGCGGTGGCCCGGGGCCGGTCGCCGGGCCGCGAGGGTCCGGCCGGGCCGGGCACCCGCCGTCGCGGCGGCTCCTGCGGGCTCACCCGGCCACCGTCCGCGGCGCGCCGGTACGGGTTCCCCCGCCGGCCCGGTGGGCTTCGTCCGGAGCCGGAGCCGGGGCCGGGGCCTTGGCGCGGCCGGGCCGTGGAGCCGCGTGGGCCGGTGCACCGTGGGGCCCGGCGTACGGGCCCGGGGTGCCGTACCCCGGGGTTCCGTACACGGGGTACGCGCGGGGAGCGCGGGCCCGGACGGGGCCGCCGGAGGCGGGGTCACCTCCCCGCGGTGACCGGGGGCAGGGCGGGGTGGGGTGGGCCCCCGCGGGAATCCGCGTCACGACGTCACCTTCCGGCAGGCTGGTGGGGCTGCGGTGTCGGGCCGGGCGCCGCCGGGGCACCCGGGGGGACGGACTGGTTCGGTGCGGCAGGGGCCGGGGACCGGCCCGGTCCGGACTGCGCGGGCGGCGGGGTCGGGGTCGGTGAGGGCGGTGCTTCGGCGACCGAGACGCTGCCGGAGACCTTGCCGTCCGCGCCGATGAAGACGGGGCTGCCGCCCGGGACCAGGCCCAGTTCGCGTGCTCGGCGCTGGAGGGCGTCGGGGGCCGAGTAGGCGTCCACGTCGCGCTGGAGGGCCTGCTCCTCGTCGGTGAGGGCAGTGGTCTCCTTCTTCAGCCGGCTCAGCTGGAAGGAGCCCTCGTTGAGGGCCGAGTTCAGCAGCAGCAGGCTGATCAGGCCGCCGGCGAGCAGCGCCACGACCAGCAGCACGAACGGCATCCGCGCCGCCTGCCCGCCGGGCCGCGGCCGGGCCGGGCGGGCGCCGAGGGCCCGCCCGATGCGGGCCGCCTGCCCGCGGGTCAGCGTGGCGACCTTCCCGGCCCTGGTCACGGTCGCCCCTCCCGGATGCGCTCGACCCCCCGGAACCTCGCCGGGGCGGCCCGCCGGTTCTCGGCGATCTCCTCCTCGGTCGGCAGCTCCGCGCCGCGGGTGAGCAGTTTGAGCTTCGGCTGGTACTTCTCCGGCACCACCGGCAGCCCGGGCGGGGCGGTGGAGGTCGCACCGGCCGAGAAGACCTGCTTGACCAGGCGGTCCTCCAGCGAGTGGTACGAGAGCACCGCGATCCGGCCGCCGACCGCGATGCGGTCCACCGCTGCCGGGATGGCCCGCTCCAGGCCGGAGAGCTCGCCGTTGACCTCGATCCGCAGCGCCTGGAAGGTGCGCTTCGCAGGATTGCCCCCGGTCCGCTTGGCTGCCTGGGGCAGTGCGTCGCGGATGAGCTCGACCAGCCGGGCGCTGTTGCTGAAGGGGGCCTTCTCGCGCTCCCGGACGATCGCGGACACGATCCGCTTGGCCTGCTTCTCCTCGCCGTACTGGCGCAGGATCCGTACGAGCTCGCCCGGCGCGTAGGTGTTGAGGACCTCGGCGGCGCTGATGCCGGTGGTCTGGTCCATGCGCATGTCCAGCGGGGCGTCCTGCGCGTACGCGAACCCGCGGTCGGCCTCGTCCAGCTGCATGGAGGAGACACCCAGGTCGAAGAGGATGCCCTGGACCGAGGGGAGCCCCAGGCCGTCGAGCACCTCGGCGAGGTCCGCGTAGATCGCGTGGACGAGGGTGGCCCGGTCGCCGAAGGGGGCGAGCCGTTCGCCGGAGAGCCGCAGGGCCTCCTTGTCGCGGTCGAGGCCGATCAGGCGTGCCTCGGGGAACCGGGTCAGCAGGGCCTCGCTGTGGCCGCCGAGGCCGAGGGTGCAGTCGACGACGACGGCCCCGGGCCTCTCCAGCGCCGGGGCCAACAGGTCCAGGCACCGCTGGAGCATCACCGGGACATGTCGGGACTCGCTAGTCAAAGCGCCCTCTCAGATAACGGCGCGGCAGGCGTACGCACCGCCCGCTCCCCCGGCCGGTGAGCGGAAGAGGGCCGGGCCGGTACGTACGCGCCGCGCACGCGGAGTCTTCATCGGTGGCCGGGAGGCCGGTCAGGGCCGGGCTCCGGCCGGTTCGCGTCACTTTAGTGCAACGGTCGCCGCGGTCAACGAACCGGCCCGCGCGCCGTACGCGCCTCTCGGACCGAAGCCGTACATGCTGCCGAACCACCCGGACGGCCGCCCTCCGCCCACCCCTGTGGGTTAGCTCACAACAAGCCCCGTTGACGTTCTTTGTCCGACCTCACGCCCGGGCGGCGCCGCCGGTGCCCACTAACGTCGTACCCATGACGACTTCCGCATCCCTGCCTGCAGACTCCGCACCCGAGGCATCCGTCGGCGGATCCGTCACCGACCGGCTGGTCGAGGCGAACCAGCACTACGCCTCCCAGTTCACCGACCCCGGCATGGATGCCAGCCCGGTCCTCCAGGTGGCCATCGTGGCCTGCATGGACGCCCGGCTCGACCTCCACGCCGCGCTCGGACTGGAGCTCGGCGACTGCCACACCATCCGCAACGCGGGCGGCGTGGTCACCGACGACACCATCCGCTCGCTCACCATCAGCCAGCGGGCCCTCGGCACCCGTACGGTGATACTCATCCACCACACCGGCTGCGGCCTCGAACGTCTGACCGAGGACTTCCGGCACGAGCTGGAGGACGAGGTCGGCCAGCGTCCCGCCTGGGCCGTCGAGGCCTTCCGGGACGTCGACCAGGACGTCCGCCAGTCCATGCAGCGCGTCCGCACCAACCCGTTCCTGCCCCACAAGGACGATGTGCGAGGCTTCGTCTTCGACGTGCACACCGGACTGCTCCGTGAGATCGATCCCGGCTCCTGAGTGACACAAGGCCCGGGCGCCGTCAAGAATGCGGGGAGACACCGTCCGGGAACCCCCGCATCCGGTGTCCGTGTTTCGGGGTGGGCCGGTCATGCGCCAAGGGCGTCGGCCCTGGGAAATGGCCGAGGAGAACCAGGTGACGACGTATGACGACCGAGCGAGCCTCGCGGATCTGACCAGCACGGCGGAGCGGGTCCGCCAGTCGGTCGAGAACGTGATCGAGGGCAAGCCCGAGGTCGTCCGCCTCGCGCTGACCGTGCTCCTCGCCGAAGGGCACTTGCTGATCGAGGACGTGCCGGGCGTCGGCAAGACGATGCTGGCCAAGACGCTGGCCAAGTCCATCGACTGCTCGGTGCAGCGCATCCAGTTCACGCCCGACCTGCTGCCCTCCGACATCACCGGTGTCAGCATCTACGACCAGCAGCGCCGCGAGTTCGAATTCAAGCCGGGTGCGATCTTCGCGCAGATCGTCATCGGCGACGAGATCAACCGCGCTTCGCCGAAGACCCAGTCGGCACTGCTGGAGTCGATGGAGGAACGCCAGGTCACCATCGACGGCACCACCTACACCCTGCCGAGCCCCTTCATGGTCGTCGCTACCCAGAACCCGGTGGAGATGGAGGGCACCTACCCGCTGCCCGAGGCCCAGCGCGACCGCTTCATGGCCCGCGTCTCCGTCGGCTACCCCAGCCCCGAGGCCGAGCTCCAGATGCTCGACGTGCACGGCGCGGTCAACCCCCTCGACGACCTCCGGTCCGTCGCGCACGCCCACGACATCGTCAAGCTCATAGAGGCCGTGCGCGAGGTCTACGTCGCCGAGCCCGTCCGGCGCTACGTCGTCGACCTGGTCTCCGCCACCCGCAGCCACCCCGACCTGCGGCTCGGCGCCTCGCCCCGGGCCACCCTGCACCTCCTGCGCGCCGTGAAGGCCTCCGCCGCGCTCTCCGGCCGCGACTACGTCCTGCCCGACGACGTGCAGTCCCTGGCCGCACCGGTCCTCGCGCACCGGCTGCTGCCCACCGCGCAGGCCCAGCTGAACCGCCGCACCTCCGAGCAGGTCGTCGGCGAGATCCTCCAGCGCACCCCCGTCCCGGCCGCGCACGGCCGCGGCGAGATGCCGCCCGCCGCCGGCGTCCGGGGCTTCTGATGAGCGCCGGTGCCGCACACGGCGCCGGCGGCCCGGGAAACAGCGGCGGCCTGCGCGCGTCGCTGTCCGGGCTGACCACCCGTGGCCGTTCCTTCGTGGCCGCCGGGATCGCCGCGGCCGTCTGCGCCTACGTCCTCGGTCAGGGCGCGCTGCTGCGCGTCGGCCTGCTGCTCGCCCTCCTGCCGCTGATCTGCGTCTACGCCCTGCACCGCACCCGCCACCGGGTCTCCGGCAGCCGTCGGCTGTCCCCCGGCCGGGTGCCCGCGGGCGCCGAGGCCCGGGTGCAGCTGCGCATGGACAACGTCTCCCGGCTGCCCACCGGCCTGCTGATGCTCCAGGACCGGGTGCCCTACGTACTGGGCCCGCGCCCCCGCTTCGTCCTGGACCGGGTCGAGCCCGGCGGACGCCGCGAGGTGTCCTACCGGGTCCGCTCCGACCTGCGCGGCCGCTATCCGCTGGGCCCACTCCAGCTGCGGCTCACCGACCCCTTCGGGCTCGTCGAGCTGACCCGCTCCTTCAGCACCTACGACACCCTCACCGTCATTCCGCGCACCGAGCCCCTGCCCCCGGTCCGGCTGACCGGCGAATCCAACGGCTACGGCGACGGCAGCCGCCGCTCGCTGGCCCTGGCGGGCGACGACGACGTGATCCCGCGCGGCTACCGGCGCGGCGACGACCTGCGCCGCGTGCACTGGCGCTCCACCGCCCGCTACGGCGAGCTGATGGTCCGCCGCGAGGAACAGCCCCAGCGCAGCAGGGCCACCGTCCTGCTCGACACCCGCCGTCTCGCCTTCGACGGCGCCGGACCGGACTCCGCCTTCGAATGGGCCGTCTCCGCGGCTGCCTCCAGCCTCGTGCACGTCCTGGAGCAGGGCTTCTCGGCACGGCTGCTCACCGACACCGGGAGCGCGGTGCCCGGCGAGGGCGGCGGCTTCTGCGCCGGCGGACCGGAGTCCGCGGAGGCCGCCGGGCTGATGATGGACACCCTCGCGGTGATCGGACACTCCGACGGCGCCGGGCTCTCCCGGGCCTACGACGCCGTACGCGGCGGCGGCTTCGGCGACGGCGGCGGCGACGGACTCCTGATCGCCTTCTTCGGCGACCTGGACGACGTGCAGGCCGAACTGGCGGCCAGGATGCGCCAGCGCGCCTCGGGCGCGGTGGCCTTCGTCCTGGACACCCGGACCTGGGGCGGACGGCCCGCGCCCGGGCACGACGTCGTACCGCGGGAGGAACGGCTGCGCAGGCTGCGCGACGCGGGCTGGACGGCGCTCGCCGTCACCCCCGGGGTCGCCTTCGGTGAACTGTGGCGCCAGGCCGGGACCGCGCGGACCGGTACGGGAACGAGCGGAGGCCGGGCATGAGCGGACGGGCGAAACTGACGGTGTTCGCGGCGCTGGCGACGCTGCTCACCTCGTGGTCGCTGAGCCCGCTGGTGGAGTCGCAGGCCTGGCTGCTCCAGGCCGCGCTGCTGGTCACCGTGCAGAGCGCCGTGGGAGCGGGGGCCCGGCGGGTGCCGCTGGCCCGGTCGCTGACCGTGGCTGGGCAGCTGCTGGTGTCGCTGCTGCTGCTCGCGCTGCTCTTCGCCGGCAAGGTCGAGTCCACCGGCAGCGGGCCGCTGGCCTACTTCGTGACGGACTTCGGCTCGCTGTTCGCCCAGGGCGTCCAGGACGTGGGCGAGTTCGCGATACCGGCCCCGCTGACCGACGGGATCCAGCTGCTGCTGGTGTCCGGGGTACTGGTGATCGGCCTGCTGGTGGACCTGCTGGCGGTGACCGCGCGTACGGCCGCGGCGGCCGGTCTGCCGCTGCTCGCGCTGTACTCCGTCGCCGCGGGCCTGTCGGGCGGCGGGGACTCCTCCTGGTTCTCCTTCCTGCTGGCGGGCTGCGGCTATCTGATGCTGCTGCTGTCCGAGGGCCGCGACCGGCTCGCCCAGTGGGGACGGGTCTTCGGCACCGCACCGAGCGGACGCGCGCCGGCCGACTCCGGCATCAGCGGCGGCGGCGTCCGGGCGACGGCCCCGGTGCGGTTCGGCCGGCGGATCGGCGCCCTGGCCCTGGGCATGGCGCTGGTGGTTCCGGCGGCGCTGCCCGCCCTCGACGGCGGTCTGCTGGGCGGTCCGAAGGCGGGCGAGGGCAGCGGCGGGTCCGGCGGCACGATCTCCGCCGTCAACCCGCTGGTCTCCCTGCAGAGCAACCTGAACGCGCAGGACAACCGCGTGGTGCTCAGGTACCGCACGGACAACCCGCAGCAGAGCGACCAGTACCTGCGCATCCTGGCCCTGGACAAGTTCAACGGCGTCAGGTGGGAGGCGTCCGGTCGCGCGCTGACGGACGTACCGCAGCAGATGCCGGTCCCGCCCGGTCTCGGTGACCAGGTCCGCCTCGACGCGACCGAGGTGACCACGAACATCGCGGCCTCGGACGGCTACACCCAGCGCTACCTCCCCATGCCGTATCCGGCGACCGCGGTGGACATCCCCGGCAAGTGGCGCTTCGAGCCCGTCGGCCGGACCCTGGTCGGGGACCAGCTGGGCCGCGACAGGTTCCAGACCGTGCAGGGCGCCGAGTACAAGGTGCGCAGCCTGCTGCTGAAGCCCACCGCGGAGCAGCTCCAGCAGGCCCCGGCACCGGACCCGGCGATCCGCGAGGAGTACACGAGGGTCCCGGACAACCTGCCGCAGGTGGTCGGCGACACGGCCCGCCAGGTCACGCAGGGCGCGCAGGACGACTACTCACGGGCGGTGAGGCTGCAGGACTTCTTCGCCGTGAGCGGCGGATTCCGCTACGACACGCAGACCGCCTCGGGGACGGGGGCGCAGGCCGTCGCCCGCTTCCTCGCGGACAAGGAGGGCTTCTGCATCCACTTCGCGTTCTCGATGGCGGCGATGTCCCGCACCCTGGGCATCCCGGCGCGCGTCGCGGTGGGCTTCACCCCCGGCGAGAAGCAGCAGGACGGCATCGTGAACGTGTCGATGCGGGACGCGCACGCCTGGCCCGAGCTGTACTTCCAGGGCGTGGGCTGGACCCGGTTCGAGCCGACGCCCCGGTCGGGCCTCAACGTGCCGGACTACTCCCGGGCGCCGGACCCCGCGGCCCAGCCGTCCGCGCCGGCGCCGCTGCCCTCGCAGGGTGCGGTGCAGCCGGCTCCGGCTCCCTCGGCGTCCGCCGAGTGCCCGCCGGCGCTCAAGCGGCTCGGCGAGTGCGGGCCGGCCGCCCCGCAGCAGAACGCGGCGGCCGGCGCCGGGCCGTCGGTGACGGCGGTCCTCGGCTGGGCGGCGCTGGGGCTCGCGGTGGTGGGCCTGCCGCTGCTCCCGCTGCTGTGGCGCAACCGGCTGCGGGCCCGCCGCCTGGCGTCCGGCGAGGTGCCGGCGGCCTGGCGGGAGCTGGGCGACGCGGCCTGGGACATGGGCATCACCCCGGACGAGGCGCTGTCCCCGCGCCGGGCGGCGAGCCGGGTCGTGGAACTGGGCCGCCTGGAGCCGGACGCCGCCGCCGCGGTGCACCGGGTGGCGGGTGCCGTGGAACGGGCCTTGTACGCGCCGCCGGGCGCGGAGGTCTCGTACGCGGGCCTGGCGGCCGACGTACGGCAGGCCCGGGCGGGCCTGCTGGCCTCGGCCGGGCGCCTGCCCCGGCTGCGCGCCCTGCTGCTGCCGCGGTCTGCGGCCCGGATCTCCTGGGCGGTCTCGGCCCGCCGCTCGGCCCTGGCCTCCGCGTTCTCCACCCGCCTGACGGCTCTGCGCCGCCCCCTCCGGGGCCGCGGCCAGGGCGTGTTTCGAAAGTAGCGCCGTCCGCCCGGATTGCGGGCCCCGCGGCGTCTGGTGCGTGCGATCGCAAGGCGGAGGGTCGTCCTCGTACTGGGCGTACTTGGACGATCCCGACAACGCGGCGAGCGTGCGTACCAGGCGTCGTGGGGCAGGCGGGACTTTCGAAACACGCCCTTGTGCTGTGACCGCGAGGGTGCACCGGGTCGCGGCGCCCGGACACGGCACCTGGCCGCGTTGTCGGACCACGCGCGTACGTCCGGTACGAGCCGCGGCCCTCCGCCGTGCGAGGCACCGCACCGCACCGAACACCGCGACCCGGTACACCTCCACGGCCACAGCGCCAGCCGTCCGGCCCCGTCGGCGTTCGAGGCGCGGGGGCCCGGGGGCGGGGCCCCCGCAGCGGCGCCGCCCCGGTATGACATCCGCAGAACCCGCGGACGCGAGAACGCGGCGAGGCCCGATCCCCCCGGGCCCCGCCGCGTTCTCGCTCGTGCAACCGGGCCCCCGTACCTTCTCCCGGTTCCGGAAGGAGGTGCCCGGTCCGCTCCGCAGCCCCGTGTCCGCGGTGCGGACCGGGTCCCCTGTCCGTTGCTCCCAGTCTGGCGTCTTCGCAGGTGGGAGCCCATCCGCGTCCGTACTCATCTCCGTGCCTAGGTACGGATACTCAGCGGCCGCGGCGGGCCCCACCAGTTGTACGGGCTGCCGCACCCGCACGGCACCGCCGAGTGGGGGGTGCCGCGCGGGTCAGCGGTTTCCGCTGACCCGGCCGCGCAGCAGCAGCGACAGGGCCGAGTGCACGTCGTCGAGGGACCGCTCCCGCTGGAAGGACTGCCAGTCCAGGGCGGCCACCAGGACCATCCCGACCATCGCGGCCGCCGTGAGCGGCACGTCGATCTCGGAGCTGAGCTCCCCGCGTTCGACACCCTCGCGCAGCACCTTCTCCACGACGGCCACCGCCTCCTGGCGGACCACCATCAGCGTGGACTGCCAGGTGCGGTTGGTCCGCCACAGCTCGGCGACGTACAGCTGGGTGAAGGCGGGGTAGCGGTCGATGAAGACCAGGCCCGCCCGGATCATCGCGTCGAGCGCCTCGACCCGGCTGCCGCCGTGTGCCTCGGTCTCCTCGGCCGCCGACCGCAGCGACGCCGTCAGCAGCCCGACGCCGTGCCGCAGCAGCTCTTCGAAGAGCTCGTTCTTGCTCGCGAAGTTGTAGTAGACGGTGCCCTTCGCCACCCCCGCCCGCTCGGCGATCTCATCGACCGTGGTCGCGGAGAACCCCTTCTCCGCGATCAGGATGACGGCCGCTTCGTAGAGCTTCTGCCGGGTGGCCGCACGACGGCCCCCGCCGGTACCCGTACCCGTGCTGCTGCTGTCCATGGCGCTGATTGTCACAGGTCAACACGTCCTTACAGGCTCAGTTCGGGGTGCAGTCGGTCCATGGTCCACACCTGCTTGCCGCGGGCGGCGAGCGCGGTCAGGGCGAGGGCGCCTACCGTGAAGGCCACCAGGACCAGGCTGCCCTGCCAGACCGGGGTGAGGTCGCCGCCGGTGATGAGGCGGCGCAGGCTCTCCACGACGTACGACATCGGCAGGTACGGGTGGACGGCGTTGAAGAAGTCGGGACTGGTCTGGACGGGGTAGGTGCCGCCGGCCGAGGTCAGCTGGAGCATCAGCACGGCGAGGACGAGGATCCGCCCGGCCGCGCCGAACTTGGCGTTGAGCCACTGGATGATCGCCGCGAAGCAGCCGGTGACCAGCAGCAGGAAGCCGATGGTGAGGGCGGGGTTGGCCATCTTGAGGCCGAGGTCCGGGGCCCAGTGCAGGACGGACATCAGCAGGGTGACCTGGGCGGCGCCGATGCCCATCACGGGCAGCCAGCCCGCCAGGGCGATCCGCCAGGGCGAGGCGCCCGCGGACAGGGCCCGCTTGTTCATCGGGGCGATCAGCATGTAGGCGACCATCGCGCCGACCCAGAGGGACAGCGGGATGAAGTAGGGCGCGAAGCCGGTGCCGTAGTTGGGCGCCTTGTGCAGGGACTGGTTGGCGAGCTTGATCGGGTCGGCCATGACCTCGGTGCGGGCGTCCCGCTGCTGCTGGTCGTAGTCGGGGATCTTGCCGACGCCCTCGTGCAGGCCGCCGGCGAGTTCGCCGGTGCCGTCGACGAGCTTGTACATGCCGCCGTCGAGGCGGTGGGCGCCGTCGCCGAGCTTGCCGACGCCGTCGCTGAGGGCGCCGGAGCCGGTGGTGGCGGTGCCGAGGCCGGTGTGCAGCTGGGACATGCCGGTGGCGACCTTGTGGGCGCCGGTGTTGAGGGCGTTGACCTTGGCGACGGCCGCGTCGAGGTCGCTCGCGAGGTGGGGGGCCTGGTCGGCGAGCTCGCGGGCCTTCTTCTCCAGGTCGGTCAGCTGGGTGCGGAGCTTGGCCACGTCCCCGCCGGCGTTCTTGGCCAGGGTGCTGACGTCACCGCTGAGTTCGGCGGCCTCGGCCGCGTCGTCCCGGACCTTCTTCAGGTCGGGGCAGGAGGCGAGGTGCGGTTCGCCGCCGGGGGTGACGCAGTGCTTGGTGTAGTAGGCGTCGGCGCCGGTGGAGGCCCGCTTGGCGACGGCCGCGGCGGCCGGCGCCTTCTCGACGAACGTGTCGAGGTGGTTGTTGACGACCTTCGCGCTGTCGGCGACCAGCTCGGCGGTGGCGGCCAGGCTCCTGGGGTCCTTGACGAAGGGGCGGGCCTTGTCGGCCGCGCCGTTGACCTTGTCGGCGAGGACCTGGGTGCCGTTCGCGATGTCCCTGGTGCCGGTCTCCAGCTTGCCGGCGGCCGAGTTGAGCTTCTTCAGGCCGCTGTTGAGTTCGCCGCTCTTCTCCCCGGCGGTGTCGAGGCCGTCGGCGAGCTCCTTGGCGCCCTCCTTGGCCTTTCCGGCGCCGTCCTTGAGCTTGTCGGCGCCGTCGGCGGCCTCCGCGGTCTTGTCGTGCAGGTCGGAGAAGCTGACGAAGATCTTGTCGAGGAAGCCGCGGGAGGCGTTGGCGGACGCCGCCGAGCGGACCTCGGAGAAGACGGTGCGCGAGATCGAGCCGACGACGTAGTTGTTGGCGTCGTTGGTGCGGACCTGCAGGGCGCTGGTGGCGGGGTCCTCGCCCGAACTGGAGGCGATCTTCTCGCTGAAGTCGGCCGGCATGGTCAGGGTCAGGTAGTACGTACCGTCCTCCAGGCCCTTGGCCGCCTTCTCGGGGCTCACCTCTCGCCAGTCGAAGGTCCTGCTGTCCCGCAGCTTCCTGGTGATCTCACCGCCCGCGTCCAGGTGCTTGCCGTCGACGGTCGCGCCCCGGTCGGAGTTGACGAGGGCGACGGGCACCTTGTCGAGGCGGCTGTACGGGTCCCAGAAGGACCAGAGGTACAGGGCTCCGTAGAGCAGCGGCAGCAGGAGCAGTGCGACGAGGGCGGCCCGGGGCAGCTTCCCCCGCCCGAACCGCTTCAGCTCAAGCGCGGCCAGCTTCGGCGAGCGCATCGTCCGCCCCCTTCGTGTCGTCGTCGGTGTCTTCGGTGGTGTCGGTGGCGGTGGCGTCCGGAGTTCGGGCGTCGGCCCCGCTGCCGACGGCGGTGTCCTCCGCCGTGCGGGAGGCCTTCTTCAGGGCCGGCTTCTTCTTCGCGTCCGGCCTCGGGTCCGCCTTCGCGTCCGGCTTCGACGCCCCGGCGTCCTCCGCGTCCTCGGCGTCCTCGGCCTCGGCCTTCGCCCGGGCGCCCCATGTGACCTTCGGGGTGGCGACGGCGGCGCGCGACGGCCCGGCCTGCGGTGTGCCGCCGTCCTCCTGCGGACCGGTCCGCAGGACCACGGCGTCGGCGGGGGCCTCGCTGCACACCGCCACGACGGTGGTCCCCCGGGCCGCGATCGACCGCAGCAGGGTCCAGACCTCGGTGCGTTCGGTGTCCGAGAGCTTGAGGTCGAGGTCGTCGAGGGCGAGCAGCCGAGGGGAGCCGAGCAGGGCGATGGCGACGGAGAGCCGTACGGCCTCCAGGCGTTCCAGGTCCCGGACGGTGGTGCGTTCGCCCTTGGGCAGCGTGGCGAGGTCCAGCCCGGCGGCGTCCAGGGCGGCCGCGATCCGGGCGGCGGCGCCGGCCCGGCGCTCGGCCCGGGGGCGCAGCAGGGCGCGGATCGGGGCGTCGTAGTGGCGCTGCAGCAGGGCGCCCTCGCGCAGCTGTTCGGCGACGGTGAGGGACTGGTCGAGGTCGTTGACCCCGGGGACCGGGCCGAGGGCGGTGATCCGGCGGACCGCGGCCATCTTCTTCGGCAGCCGGTGCCGGCTGACCTCGGCGTGGCCCTCGGTGGGCTTCATGCGCCCGGTGAGGGCCAGGAGCAGGCAGGTCCGGCCACTGCCCGAGGGGCCTTCGATGGCGATGAGCGAGCCGGGCGCCGCGTCGAGACCGACCCCCCGGAAGGCCCAGCCGCGCGGACCCTTGAGTCCGAAGTTCTCGGCCTTGACGGCCGCGCCGTGCGGGCTGTCCACACCGTCCCCCTTCTTTTGAACTGACCGGTCAGTTCAAAAACTACCACCTCATTCCGCACCAGGTGTGCAGGAGGGGGCAGTTGCTCTGCATATGGCGGCAAAAGCGCAGGTCAGGGCGATTGTCAGTGGGGCCCGTCACGATGGGGGCAACGCATCGACAGGAGGTTCGTCATGGCCACACCGTCCCCGTCCCCTGTCCACCCCGTCCTGCGCAAGTCGGCGGCCCCACCGGCCGCCCTCGACCTTCTCGACAAGGCCCGCAGCGGCCTGGCCGAGGCCGCCCGGCTGACCCGGCCCCACGAGCGCTACGCCACGGCCCACTTCTCCGCACTGCGCACCGCCGCGGCCGTGCTTGCCGCGCGCGCCCGGCCCGAGCCGGTGGGCTCCCGGCGGCGGCCCCGCATCCGCAGCGCATGGGAGGTGCTGCCGGAGCTGGCACCGGAGCTGGCGGAGTGGAGTGCGCTCTTCGCGTCCGGCGCTGCCCGCCGGGCCCGGGCCGAGGCGGGGATAGCGGACGCGGCCGGCGCCCGGGACGCGGACGACCTGCTGCGCGCCGCCGCGATGTTCCTGCGCCTGGTGGAGCGGATGCTCGCCGTTCGGGCGCCCGCCCAGGTCCCGCCCCGGAGTCCGGAGCAGACCTTGCCGCAGCCACGGCCGGAGCGTCCGGACGCGGGATGACCTGCCCGGCTGCGGAAGGCAATAGGGTGGGGCCCGGACCGCTCACCCTTACCGCGCCGAGGAGCCATCAGCCGTGTCGGACACTTCCCGCCCCCGTGCCTCCCTCCGCACCGCCGTGGTGTGGGAGGTCCTCAAGGAGGCGCTCGACCGTCGGGCGAAGGCGACCGGACGGGACGTGCTGGACGTGCTCGACACCGGCGGCGGCACCGGCAAGTTCGCCGTGCCGGTGGCCCACCTGGGCCACCGGGTGACCGTGGTCGACCCCAGCCCGAACGCGCTGTTCGGGCTGGAGCGCCGGGTGTCCGAGGCGGGTGTCGCCGACCTGGTCCGCGGTGTCCAGGGCGACGCCCAGGGCCTGTTGGACGTGGTGGAGCGGGACGCGTACGACGTGGTGCTCTGCCACGGCGTCCTGGAGTACCTGGACGACCCGGCCGAGGGCGTGGCCAACGCGGTGGCGGCCCTGCGCCCCGGCGGCACGCTCAGCCTGCTCGCCGCCGGCCTCGGCGGGGCCGTGCTCGCCCGCGCACTGGCCGGACACTTCACGGAGGCCCGCAACGCCCTCACCGACCCGGCCGGCCGCTGGGGCTCCGGCGACCCGGTGCCCCGCCGCTTCACCGCCGAGCAGCTCTCCGAGCTGGTCGGCGGGGCCGGCCTGACGGTCGGCGCGGTGCACGGCGTACGGATCTTCGCCGACCTCGTCCCGGGCGTCCTGGTGGACACCGAGCCGGGCGCGGTGGAGGCGCTGCTGCGTCTGGAGGAGGCCGCGGCGGAGCTGCCGGCCTTCCACACGGTGGCCACGCAGCTGCACATCCTGGGCGAGAAGCAGGTCTGAACTGCGCTCTTCCGCGCACCGAGTCTGCCGCTCACCCTCCGCTCGGCCGGTCCGCCCCGTATGATCGGAAGCAGTGACCGGCATGGTGAACGGGCCATTGGGGAATAACGGCCCCAGTGACCGCTCCCGCGGCGGTACGGTTTTCGCAGTGGCTTCACCAGCTGTTCTTTCTGTGCTTTGTCATTTTGGAACGTGTGCGTTGAGGGCGGGTGTCACGGGGGCGATTCCCCGCCTATCCTGAAGGGGACCCCCGGTCGCTACCCCCGCGACCGACGGATGAGGAGGACTCCCGTGCCGCTCTCGGAGCACGAGCAGCGAATGCTCGAGCAGATGGAGCGAGCGCTGTACGCCGAAGACCCCAAGTTCGCGACAGCGCTTGAGGGCAGCGGACTGCGTACGTACACCCGGCGACGGGTCTACCTGGCAGTCGCAGGCATTGTTGTGGGTATCGCGCTCCTCATGACCGGTGTGATCATTCCGAACGTGCTCTGGATCAGCGTGGTGGGCTTCCTCGTCATGCTGGGATGTACGGTCCTGGTGGTCACCGGTTGGCGCAAGGCACCCAAGCCAGGCGAGCAGCCCGTCTCCGGAAGTACCGGCGGTTCGACCCGCGGCCACAACCGGCAGCGCCGGTCGATGATGAACCGCATCGAGGACCGGTGGCAGCGCCGCCGTGACGAGCAGGGGCAGTAGCCCCCGGACCACGTGAGTGAGGGGACGGCCGCCGCCGTGCGGCCGTCCCCTCACTGTTCCGCGCCACCCTGCGGCTCGCCGGTACACCCATACGGCATGATGATCCGATGAGTGTGCTCCCCCTGGTCTTCACCAGCGGCTGGGCCAGCGGGATCAACGCTTACGCCGTGGTCCTCCTGCTCGGCGTCTTCGGCCGTACCGGCCTGACCGACGAGGTCCCGGTGGCCCTCCAGCGCACGGACGTGCTGATCGCCGCCGCCGTGCTCTTCCTCTGCGAGGCGGTCGCCGACAAGATCCCGTACGTCGACTCGATATGGGACGGCGTCCACACCGTGGTCCGCCCGCTGACGGGTGCGGTGATCGGCGCCCTGCTGGCCGGACAGAGCGGCTCGCTCTCCGACATCACCGCCGGGGCGATCGGCGGCTCCACCGCGCTGGCCAGCCATTTCGTGAAGGCCGGCACCCGGATGGCGATCAACACCTCACCCGAGCCGTTCACCAACGTGGCGATGAGCGTCGCCGAGGACCTCGGCGTGGCGGGACTCGTCACCCTCGCGATCTTCTACCCCGTCCCCGCCGCGGTCGTCGCGGGCTCCCTGCTGGTCGTCGGGCTGGCCTTGGTCGCCTTCCTCTGGAGCCGGATCCGCCGCTTCCTGCGCCGGCGCGTCCAGCGTCGCGAGGAGAAGCGGCTGGCCGCCGAGGCCCGCGCGGTCACCGGGGCCCCACCCCACTGACCGCGGGCGCCCGCACGGGGCCATAGGCTCGGCCGCATGGCACGAATTGCGGTGATCGGCGCCGGCATGGGCGCGATGGCGACGGCGGCCCGGCTGGCCGTGGCGGGGCACCGGGTGACGGTGTACGAGCGGGCCGCCACCTACGGCGGGGCCGTCGGATGGTACGAGCGCGAGGGCTTCGCCTTCGACACCGGGCCCGGGCTGCTGCACCTGCCCGCCGTCTACCGGGACCTCTTCGTGAAGACCGGCAAACGGCCGCTGGAGGACTGCGTCGACATGGCGCAGGTCGACCCCGCCGTCCGGCACGTCCTGCCCGGTCACGGCATCGACGTCACCCTCCCCGGCGCCTCGCACGGCGGTGTCGCCGCCGCCTTCGACGCCGCTGTCGGCCAGGGCGCCGGCGAGCGCTGGAACGGGGTGCTGGGCCGGGCCCGTGACGCCTGGGACGCCACCCGGCGCCCGCTGCTGGAGGAGCCTCTGCCGGGTGGCGCCCGGCAGGCGCTGGGCGGCGACCCCTACCCGGCGCTGCGGCGCAGCGGCCTGCTCCGCCGCCGTACGCCGACCCTCGCCGAGGTGGCCGGACGGGAGCTGGGCGGCCCGCTCGCGGAGGTGCTGACCGGTGTGGTCCGCGGGTACGGCCTCGACCCCGCCACCGCCCCCGGTTCGGCGGCCGTGCTCCCGTACATGGAGCAGACCTTCGGCAGCTGGTACGTGCGCGGCGGGATGCGGGCGCTGGCCACGGCCGTGTACGAGCGCTGCCTGGAGCGGAAGGTCGCCTTCGTCTTCGGTGCGGAGGTGCGGGAGGTGCTGGTCCGGGACGGCCGGGCGGCCGGGCTGCTGCTGGCCGACGGCACCGAGGCGGCGGCCGACTCCGTCGTCTGCGGGATCGACCCGCGGCGGCTGCCGGCCGGCTCGCTGCCGTGGCCCGCCGAGGCGGTCCCGGCCCGCGGCGACGGCGTGCCCGGCCGGATCACGCTGCTGCTCGCGCTGCGCGGCGCCCGCCCCGCGGGGACCGTCCACCGCACCCTGGTGCACGCGGCCGGGGCCCAGGTCACCGTCATGCGGCCGGACGACCCCGCCACCCGGCCCGACGCGGAGCACGAGGCGGTCACCGTGAGCGCCGTGGACGGCCCGGGGACCTCGGAGCCCGGGGAGCTGCTGAACCTCGCGGAGAAGGCCGTACAGGGGCTGCGGGAGCGGCTGTTGTGGCAGGAGGTGCGCACCCCGGCCGATGTGGAGGCCGCGACCGGTGCGGTCGGCGGGGCGGTGCCCCCGCCCGCCCTCGCGGGTGCGGGGGGCCGGCTGCTGTACCCGGCCAACTCCACGGCCCTGCCCGGGCTGTACCTGGCGGGCGGCTGGGCCCATCCCGGCGGCGGGCTCGCGCACGCCGGGATGACCGGGGCCCTGGTGGCCGGGCTGATCGTGGAGGGCGCGGGCTTCCGCGGCTCGCAGTGACCGGGCCGCGGCCCCGGCCGGGACCGCCCGTGACCGCGGGACCGGCTCAGTAGCGGTACTGCTCGTACCCGCCCTGCTGGTAGGGGTACTGCTGCGGCGGCTCGCCCTGCCCGTCCGCCGGGTAGGGCTGGCCGCCCCCCTCGGTGGACCGCTGCTGCGGGACCCAGACGCCGCCCGGCGGAGTGTCCGTGGAGTACTGCTGCTGCCCGTAGTCGGCGTACGGGGTGTAGTCGTAGGGCTGGGGCGGGACGACGCCGCCGCCGGTGCCGATGTACGGGTCCGAGTAGGCGGCGTAGACCTGCTGCTGGTCGCCCGCGGGGTAGCCGCCGGAGTAGTCGTAACCGGCCTGGTTCTGCTGGTCGTAGTAGGCCGCGTACTGGTGGGCGTCCTGCTCGGCGGTGGTGAACGGCGAGGCGAAGGCCGCGGTCTGGCCGACCTCGGGGGCGGGCGTCGAGAAGCTCTGTATCCCGTAGGACCCGGTGTCCTCGGGCACCGGCTCCGGGCTGTAGACCTCCTCGGCCGCGGCCCGCGCGTCCGGGGCGCCGTCCACGTCGTCGTACTCCAGGGCGGTGACCTGGAGCGCCGGTTCCGCCGGCGCGGTCCCCGACCGGCGACGCCCCGTCTTCCGCGCGGGCTCCCCGCCGCGGCGCAGTGCCCAGCCCGCGACGAAGCCCTTGCGGAAGGAGAGCGTCACCAGGGTCTGACCCACGGCGAACGCGGCGGCGCCGGCGCCGATGACCGGTACCGAGGGCAGTATCACCCCGGCGACCACGCCGAGGAAGCCGGCGAAGGCGAGCAGGCGCCAGCGAAGCCGGGCCTTGTACTGCATCAGTACCTCGGCAAGCAGCCACAGCGCGACGATTCCGAACGCGATGTAGAGGACCGTCATACCCATGCAAGGCCCCTCTCGGTACGGCCGTCACACGGGTACGGCCGGTCAGGCCCGCTGGTGCAGGCCCAGGTTCTCGTAGATCTCGAGAGTCGCCGTGGAGTTGTTCAGCGTGATGAAGTGCAGTCCCGGTACACCTTCGGACAGCAGCCGCGCGCAGAACTCCGTGGCGAACTCGATGCCAATGGAGCGTACAGCGGCCGGGTCGTCCTTGACCGCGAGCATGCGCTCTTTCACGTCCGAGGGGAAGACGGCGGTGCTCAGCTGGGGCAGTCGGTCGAGCTGCTTGATGCCCACAACAGGCATGACCTCGGGGATGATCGGGGTCTCGCAGCCCGCCTTCTCGACGCTGTCGCGCAGCCGCAGATAATTCTCGGGATCGAAGAACATCTGGGTGATCGCGTAGTCGGCGCCTGCACGGCACTTGTCCACGAAGTGCCGGATGTCCGTATCCCAGTCCGTCGAGCGCGGGTGCATCTCGGGGAAGGCCGCGACGCCGACGCAGAAGTCCCCGGACTCCTTGAGCAGCCGCACCAGGTCGGCGGCGTAGTGCACGCCCTCGGGGTGCGGCACCCAGTCGGCCATCGGGTCGCCCGGCGGGTCGCCGCGCAGGGCGAGCATGTTGCGGATGCCGGCGTCGGCGAACTGGCCGATGACGTGGCGCAGCTCGGCGATGGAGTGGTCCACCGCGGTGAGGTGCGCGACCGGGGTCAGCGTGGTGTCGGCGGCGATCTCCTGGGTGGCCTTGACGGTGCCGCCGCGGGTGGAGCCGCCGGCTCCGTAGGTCACGGAGACGAAGCTCGGGGATACCGCCTCGACCCGGCGCAGGGCGTTCCAGAGGTTGCGTTCGCCCTTCTCGGTCTTCGGGGCCCAGAACTCGAAGGAGTACGAGCGCCCGGACGCGAGGAGGTCGCGGACCGTGTGTGCGCGGTCCGACCAGGTGGAAGCGGTACCAGAGGCCATGTGGGCAGGTTAGACGCGGCCCGGCGCTCCCCGAAGCGGCGTCCGCCTTTTGGACAGGTTTTTGGACACCTGTGGCCCTGCCTCTGGCCGGGAAGGGCCTGTACGGGCCGGCGCGGCGCGGAATGCCACGCCGCCGGGACTCAGCCGAGGCGGGCCCGGATCCGCTTCGCGAGGTCCGCCGCGGCGGCACCGGGGTCGGGGGCCTCCGTGATCGCGCGGACGACCACGACGCGGGTGGCGCCGGCGTCGAGCACCTCGTCGAGGTTCCCGGCGTCGATGCCGCCGATGGCGAACCAGGGCCGGTCCTGTTCCAGGGAGGCCGTGTAGCGGACCAGGTCCAGGCCGGGGGCGTGGCGGCCGGGCTTGGTGGGGGTGGGCCAGCAGGGCCCGGTGCAGAAGTAGTCCACGCCCGGTTCGGCGGCGGCCGCGGCGACCTCGTCCTCCGCGTGGCAGGAGCGGCCGATGAGCACCTGCCCGCCGAGGATGGCGCGGGCCGCGGGGACGGGGATGTCGCCCTGTCCGAGGTGCAGTACGTCGGAGCCGATGGCGTGGGCGACGTCGGCTCGGTCGTTCACGGCGAGGAGCCTGCCGTGACGGCGCGCGGCCTCGGCGAAGACCTGGAGGTGTTCCAGCTCCTCGCCCGCCTCCATGCCCTTGTCGCGGAGCTGGACGATGTCCACGCCCCCGGCCAGGACGGCGTCGAGGAACTCGGGGAGGTCACCCTGGCGCTTGCGGGCGTCCGTGCACAGGTAGAGCCGGGCGTCGGACAGCTGCATGGGTGTACCCCCCGTGATGGAGGCGGTGTACGGGCGCGGGGCCCGTACACCGCGGTGGAGCTACTGCGGATCAGGTCAGAGGGCGAGCGCCTGAGCGCGGCGCTTCACCTCCGTGCCGCGATTCTCGCTCAGCGCCTGGGCGGGGGTGCCCGGCAGGGTCGGGTCGGCGGTGAAGAGCCACTCCAGCATCTCCTCGTCGGAGAAGCCGTCGTCGCGCAGGACGGTCAGCAGGCCGACGAGGCCCTTGACCACCTTGTCGCCGTCGATGAACGGCGCCGGAACCTGCAGGGCCCGGTTCTCGCCCCGGCGGACGGCGATGAGCTGCCCTTCCTTGACCATCTGGCGGACCCGCGTCACCTCGACGTTCAGCATCTCCGCGATGTCGGGGAGGTACAGCCAGTCGGGGACGAGGGAATCGATCTTTGCGTCAATCTCGGTCACAGGCCAAGCCTGCCACCTCCCACCGGCAGCCGGTAGCCGGGCGGACCGTCCGTGGCACGCCGCCCCGGCCGGGCGGGCCGCCGGCTACGCGGTGGCCGATTTCAGCGGGGTGCCCGGGTCGGCGACCCGGACCGGGTCCACCGGGACGCCGGCCTCGATCAGCCTGCGGCCCTGCGCCAGGTCGCGGGGGCGGCCGACCGCGAGGACCGCGACCAGGGCGCCGTCCCGCAGCCAGCACACCGACCAGGTCTCCTGGCCGGTGTCGCCGCGCCGGACGAGGGTGTCGGCCCCGCCGTGGTGGCCGGCGTACTGCACGAAGCGCCCGAACTGCTCGGACCAGAAGTACGGCACCGGGTCGTAGACCGCGGTGGGTTCCCCGGCCAGGATGTTCGCCGCGACGGCGCGCGGGCCCTGGAGGGCGTTGTCCCAGTGGTGGACCAGCAGCCGCGTCCCGTAGCGCCCGGACGGGAAGGAGGCGCAGTCGCCGACCGCGTACACCCCCGGCAGGGAGGTCAGCAGGTGGGCGTCCGCGGTGACCGAGCCGTCCGCCCCGCGCTCCACTCCGGACCCGGCCAGCCATCCCGTGGCGGGGCGCGCGCCGATCCCCACGACCACCGCGTCGGCGGGCAGGGTCCTGCCGTCGCCCAGGAGGACCCGTCCCTCCTCCACCGCGGTCACCTTCGCGCCGGTGATCAGTTCGGCGCCGGCCTGTGCGTACCAGCGAGCCATCGGCTCGGCGACCTCGGCGGGCAGGGCGCCCGCCAGCACCCGGTCGGCCGCCTCGACGACGGTCACCGCGCAGCCCGCCTCCCGGGCGGCGGTGGCGAACTCGGCGCCGATCCAGCCCGCGCCGACGACCACGACCCGGGAGGCGGCCGCCAGGACCGGGCGCAGCCGCGCCGCGTCGTCCAGCGTGCGCAGCAGGTGGACTCCCGGGACGCCCTCGGTGCCCGGGAGGGGCAGCGGCTGCGCGCCGGTCGCCAGGACGAGGGTCCCGTACGGGACCGGTCCCGCCTCGGTGTCCAGCTCGTGGTCGGCGGCCCGCAGTCCGGTGACCTCCGTACCGAGGCGGAGTGCGATGTCCAGGCCTTCGAAGTCCACGTCGAAGGCGGAGTCCTCGGCCTTGCCGAGCAGTACCGCCTTGGACAGCGGGGGGCGGTCGTAGGGCTGGTGGGGTTCGGCTCCCAGCAGGGTCACGGGGCCCGTGAAGCCCTGCTCGCGCAGGGCGACCGCGGTCTGCACCCCGGCCATTCCGGCGCCGACGATCACGACGCCGCGCTGATTCTGTTCCGTCTGCTCGCTCACGCGGCCACCCTAATCTTCTGACGCTCCGTCAGGAACAGGTGCCGCCTTACCCGCCGTCCACGGCCGGGATAGTCTGGCAACCGTACCTATCGCGGGAGTCCGGCGCACCGGGCTGAGAGGGAGGCTGTCCGGCCTCCGACCGTACGAACCTGATCCGGGTCATGCCGGCGAAGGGAGGGGCTGGACGCCCATGCACTCGTCTCGAAAGGGATCCGACGTCCTCGTCATCGGGGGCGGCATCATCGGCCTGGTCACCGCCTGGCGGGCGGCGGCCCGCGGACTGAGCACCGTACTCGCCGACCCGGCACCGGGCGGCGGCGCCGCCCGGGTCGCGGCCGGCATGCTCGCCCCGGTCACCGAACTGCACTACGGCGAGGAGGCCCTCCTCGGGCTCGGTCTCGCCTCCGCCGAACGCTATCCGCGGTTCGCCGCCGAGCTCGCGCAGGCGGGCGGCGGCATGGACATCGGCTACCGCGCCTGCGGCACCCTCGCCGTCGCCCTCGACGCCGACGACCGCCTCCACCTGCGCGAACTGCACGCCCTCCAGCGCCGCTGCGGCCTGGAGTCCGCATGGCTCACCGGCCGCGAGTGCCGCCGTCTGGAACCCATGCTCGCCCCGGGCGTGCGCGGCGGACTGCGCGTCGACGGCGACCACCAGGTCGACCCGCGCCGGCTCGCGGCCGCCCTGCTGGCCGCTTGCGAAGGCGCCGGGGTGACCGTCCACCGGGCGGCCGCCGAACAGCTGCTCACCACCGCGGACCGGGCGACCGGCGCCCTCCTCGACGACGGTACGGAGCTGCGCGCCGACCAGGTGGTCCTGGCCGCGGGTTCGCTCAGCGGCAGGCTGGCGGGCGTACCCGCCGAGGTGCTGCCGCCCGTGCGGCCGGTCAAGGGTCAGGTGCTGCGGCTCGCCGTGCCCCCCGCCTACGCGCCCTTCCTCTCCCGCACCGTACGGGCGGTCGTGCGCGGCAGCCACGTCTACCTCGTGCCCCGCGAGAACGGCGAACTCGTCATCGGCGCCACCAGCGAGGAACTCGGCTGGGACACCACCGTCACCGCGGGCGGGGTCTACGAACTCCTGCGCGACGCGCACGAACTGGTACCCGGCATCACCGAACTCCCGCTCACCGAGACCCGGGCGGGGCTGCGTCCCGGCTCGCCCGACAACGCCCCCCTGCTGGGCCCGACCGACCTGCCCGGCCTGCACCTGGCCACCGGGCACTACCGCAACGGGGTGCTGCTGACCCCGCTCACCGGCGAGGTGATGGCCGAGCTGCTGGTCACCGGCGAACTGCCCGAGATCGCACGCCCCTTCGCCCCCCGACGCTTCTCCGCCGCACGTCAGGAGTCGTACGCATGACCATCTCCGTCAACGGCGAGCCGCGCGAGGTCGCGGCCGACACCACGCTCGACACCGTCGTCGCCGACCTGACCGCGGCCGCCTCCGGGGTGGCCGCCGCACTCAACGAGACCGTGGTCCCGCGCGGCCAGTGGCCGGCCACCCCCGTGGGCGACGGCGACCGCGTGGAGATCCTCACCGCGGTCCAGGGAGGCTGACCGGCATGGCCGACGACCTCTTCACCCTGGGCGACCGGACCTTCTCCTCCCGCCTGATCATGGGCACGGGCGGCGCCCCGAGCCTGGACGTGCTGGAACGCGCCCTGGTCGCGTCCGGCACCGAACTCACCACCGTGGCCATGCGCCGCCTGGACCCGACGGTGCAGGGCTCCGTCCTCTCCGTCCTGACCCGGCTCGGCATCTCGGTCCTGCCCAACACCGCGGGCTGCTTCACCGCGGGCGAGGCCGTCCTCACCGCCCGGCTCGCGCGGGAGGCCCTCGGCACCGACTGGATCAAGCTGGAGGTGGTCGCGGACGAACGGACCCTCCTGCCCGACGGTGTCGAACTGCTGGACGCCGCCGAGGTCCTGGTGGACGAGGGCTTCACCGTCCTGCCGTACACCAACGACGATCCCGTGCTCGCGCGCAAGCTGGAGGACGTGGGCTGCGCGGCGATCATGCCGCTCGGCTCCCCCATCGGATCCGGGATGGGCATCCGCAACCCGCACAACTTCGAGCTCATCACGGAGCGCGCGGGGGTCCCGGTGATCCTGGACGCGGGAGCGGGCACGGCGTCGGACGCCGCGCTGGCGATGGAACTGGGCTGCGCGGCGGTGATGCTGGCCTCGGCCGTGACCCGGGCACAGGAGCCGGTCCTGATGGCATCCGCCATGCGGGACGCCGTCTCGGCGGGCCGCCTGGCCTTCCGGGCGGGCCGCATCCCCCAGCGCCGCTTCGCCGAGGCCTCCTCCCCCACGGAGGGCCGGGCCGCCCTGGACCCGGAACGCCCGGCGTTCTGACCCGAGCGCCCCCGGACGTCCCGAGGTCCCGGAGCCCGGCGCGCCCTGCGGCGCCGAGCGTGCTGGTCACCGGCCCCGGGGCGGGCGGGCGGCCGCCGGTCCCCGGCGGGGAGCCGAGGGGTGGGAGCCCCGCCCCGCCCCCTCCCCCACGTCACAGCTGCGCTGCAAGGCGACCCGCCCCCGCCGGGGGCCCGGCGTCGGCTCGTAGAATCGCCGGGTGGATACGACCCTGGAAGACCCGCTCGTCGGGCGCGTGCTCGACGACCGCTACCGCATCGATGCCCGCATCGCGGCCGGCGGCATGGCCACGGTCTACCGGGCCGTCGACACCCGCCTGGACCGGATCCTCGCCCTGAAGGTGATGCATCCGGCGCTCGCCTCCGACGCCGCCTTCGTCGACCGGTTCATCCGCGAGGCGAAGTCCGTGGCGCGCCTCGCGCACCCCAACGTGGTCGCCGTGTTCGACCAGGGCACGGACGGGCCGTACGTCTACCTGGCGATGGAGTACGTCTCCGGCTGCACCCTGCGCGACGTGCTGCGCGAGCGCGGCGCGCTCCAGCCCCGGGCGGCCCTCGACATCCTCGAACCCGTCCTCGCCGCCCTCGGCGCCGCCCACCGGGCCGGCTTCGTGCACCGCGACATGAAGCCCGAGAACGTCCTGATCGGCGACGACGGCCGGGTCAAGGTCGCCGACTTCGGCCTGGTCCGGTCCGTCGACTCGGTGACCAACACCACCGGCTCGGTCCTCGGAACCGTCTCCTACCTGGCCCCCGAGCAGATCGAGAGCGGGATCGCCGACACGCGGGCGGACGTCTACGCCTGCGGTGTCGTCCTGTACGAGATGCTCACCGGCTCCAAGCCCCACCTCGGCGACTCCCCCGCGCAGGTGCTCTACCAGCACCTGCACGAGGACGTCCCGGCCCCGTCCACCGCCGTCCCCGGACTGCCGGCCGGGCTCGACGCTCTCGTGGCGTCCGCCACCGCCCGCACCCCCGACCTGCGCCCCTACGACGCGGCCGCCCTGCTCGGCCTCACCCGTGAGGCCCGCGCCGGGCTCACCGACGTCGAGCTGGACGCCGTACCGCCGCAGGCGTACGCGGTGGAGCGGTCGTCGGCGGAGGACCGCACCGGCGTGATCCCGCGCCCGGTGACCGCGGAGCCCCTGAACCTCACCTCCCGGTTCGAGACGCCCCCGCTGGACCCGCCCGCCCCGCCCGTGCGCCGTGCGGCGCCGGCCCGGCGTCCGCGCCGCGGCGTGCTGCTGGTGGTCGTCGGCGTACTGCTGGCGCTGGGCATCGGTACGGGTGTCTGGTACATCAACTCCGGCCAGTTCACCAAGGTCCCCAATCTGCTCGGCAAGACCGAGGAGCAGGCCCGCGCCCAGCTGTCCGAAGCCGGGCTCGGCGTGAAGGGGGTCGACCGCAGGTTCAGCGACGCCTTCGAGCGCGGGACCGTGATGAACACCGATCCCGCGGGCGGCCGGCGGATCCGCGGCAACGGCGCGGTGACGATCACGATCTCCCGCGGCCCCGAGGTCGTCTCCGTGCCGAACCTCAGGGGCAGGCCCCTGGAGGAGGCCAAGGAGGAGCTGACCAGGACCGGGCTGGCTCCCGGGATGGTCACCCAGGCCTTCAGCCAGGACGTCGCCCAGGGCTCGGTGATCAGCACCAACCCGGCGGGCGGCGAGAAGCGGGCCCCCGACACGGCGGTCTCGTTCGTCGTCAGCAAGGGCCGGCCGGTGCCGGTGCCGGGTGTGACGGGTCTGCCCTTCGAGCAGGCGAAGGCCACTCTGGAGGGGCTGGGCCTCAAGGTCGCCACGGCTCCCGAGCAGGTGAACGCGCCGTCGGATCCGGGGACGGTCGCCAACCAGTCGATCGGCGCCGGCACCCAGGCGGCGGCCGGGGACACGGTCACCCTGACCGTGTCGAAGGGCCCGCGCCAGCTCCCGGTCCCGAACGTGGTCGGCCAGGACGTGGACACGGCCCGCAAGACCCTGGAGGCGGCGGGCTTCAAGGTGAAGGTGGACCGCCCGCTGATCTCCTTCAGCAGGACCGTGGACGCGCAGTCGGTGCTGGGCGGGCAGACCGCCGCCGAGGGTCTCACGATCACCATCCGGATCAAGGGACTGTAGGCGCACGTGGAACGCAATCCGGTGGGCGGGCACGTCCCCGTCGCGGGCGGTCTGGCCTCGGTCGGGCTGACGTACGCCCGGGAGATGGGCGCCGAGGTCGTCCAGGTCTTCGTCGCCAATCCGCGCGGCTGGGCCACCCCGGTCGGCAGTCCCGCGCAGGACGAGCGGTTCCGCGAGGAGTGCGCCCGGGAGGACATCCCGGCGTACGTCCACGCCCCCTACCTGATCAACTTCGGCTCGCACACCGCCGCCACCGTGGAGAAGTCGGTGGAGTCCCTGCGCCACTCGCTGCGCCGGGCACGGCAGATCGGTGCGCTCGGGGTGGTCGTCCACACCGGCTCGGCGACCGGCGGGCGCCCGCGGGAGGCGGCGTACGCGCAGGTCAGGGAGTACATGCTGCCGCTGCTGGACGAGCTGACGCATGACGACGACCCGTACCTGCTGCTGGAGTCGACGGCCGGGCAGGGCTCCTCGCTGTGCTCGCTCGCCGAGGACTTCGGCCCGTACTTCGATGCGCTGGAGCACCATCCGAAGCTGGGGATCTGCCTGGACACGTGCCACATCTTCGCGGCCGGTCACGACCTGGCGGAGCCGGGCGGGACGAAGCTCACGCTGGACCTGCTGGTGGACACCGTCGGCGAGGGCCGGCTGAAGCTGGTCCACGCCAACGACTCCAAGGAGGGCGTGGGCGCGCACAAGGACCGGCACGCGAACGTCGGGCAGGGCCACATCGGCCGGGACGCCTTCGCCGAGCTGTTCACGCACCCGGCGATGGACGGCGTTCCGCTGGTCATCGAGACGCCCGGCGGCAAGGAAGGGCATGCGGCGGACGTGGCGCTGCTCAAGGAGCTGCGCGGCCCGCGGTGATCCGGCGCGGCGGGCCCGCGCCGCCGGCGCCGGTCCGCGTACGGCCGTCCGGGGGACTCCCGCCGCGGGCACTCCTTCGACCGTCGTCGTGAGCCGACCGGCAGGACACCCTCAGAACTCGGGGCCCTCCCCCGGCTCCTCCTGGTACGAGTAGCGCTGCTCGCGCCAGGGGTCGCCGATGTTGTGGTAGCCGCGCTCCTCCCAGAAGCCGCGGCGGTCGGCGGTCATGTACTCGATGCCGCGAACCCACTTGGGGCCCTTCCAGGCGTACAGGTGCGGGACCACGAGCCGGACCGGGAAACCGTGCTCGGCGGTGAGCAGTTCGCCGCCCTGATGGGTGGCGAAGACGGTCCGGTCGGAGGCGAAGTCGGCCAGCCGCAGGTTGGAGCTGAAGCCGTACTCGGCCCACACCATCACGTGGGTGACCTGCGGCGCGGGAGGGGCCAGGGCGAGCACTTCGCGGGCGAGCACACCGCCCCATTCGGCGCCCGGCATGCTGAACTTCGTGACGCAGTGCAGGTCCGCCACGACGGAGGAGAACGGCAGGGCCGTGAACTCCTCGTGGTTCCAGCAGTGCTTGTCGCCGTCGGCGGTGGCGCCGAAGACGCGGAACTCCCAGCGGTCCGGCTTGAACTTGGGCACGGGACCGTAGTGGGTGACCGGCCAGCCCTTCTGCAGCCGCTGCCCCGGTGGAAGCTCCAGCTGCTCTGCTCCCGGAGATTCCCGGCTTTCCGGCTGACCCATGACTCCATGGTGACAGACTGGGCAGGGTGGTCATGACCAGGCCGAGGCCGATTCGGGCAAGTCACGGCAACTCCCACTAAGGAGGCACTTACTGGACGGCCCCCAGTGGCGGTGCAAGGATGCGCGCAACTGCCCCGTCACATAGCTGACATTGCCTGGAAGGAGCCTCTGCGATGCAGGGCGACCCCGAGGTCCTTGAGTTTCTGAACGAGCAGCTGACCGGCGAGCTGACGGCCATCAACCAGTACTGGCTGCACTACCGCATCCAGGACAACAAGGGCTGGACCAAGCTCGCCAAGTACACGCGTGAAGAGTCCATCGACGAGATGAAGCACGCGGACAAGATCACCGAGCGGATCCTGATGCTCGACGGTCTGCCGAACTACCAGCGCCTCTTCCACGTGCGCGTCGGGCAGACGATCACCGAGATGTTCCAGGCGGACCGCCAGGTCGAGGTCGAGGCCATCGACCGGCTGAAGCGGGGCATCGAGGTCATGCGCGGGAAGGGCGACATCACGTCGGCCCGGCTCTTCGAGGAGATCCTGGAGGACGAGGAGCACCACATCGACTACCTCGACACCCAGCTGGAACTCATCGAGTCCCTGGGCGAGGCGCTCTACATCGCGCAGCTCATCGAGCAGCCGAGCTGACCTCCGAGCCGGTCCCCGGGAGAGCCGTTCCGGGAGCCGTGACCGGTCCCCGAGCAGCCCGCGGGCCGCTTACGCCGCTTCCGCCAGTTCGGGCGAGCGCACCGGCTCCGGCTCCGCGGCGAGCACGGACACCGCGTCGCCCTTCGCCAGCAGCTCCCTGCGCGGGCAGGCCCCGCGGCCGAGGATGCCCTGGATGGTGCGCACGCAGGAACCGCAGTCGGTGCCGGCCTTGGTGGCCGAGGCGATCTGGCGGGGCGTGCAGGCCCCGGCAGCCGCGTGTTCCTTGACCTGCTTGTCGGTGATCCCGAAGCAAGAGCAGACGTACACGCGGTTCACCTCCTGGCGCTGAGTGGTCCTGAGTGGTGCGGCGAGCCATCCCCTATTCGGTGAGGCTTACCTAACCGTACCCAAAGTTAGGGTGACCTAAAAGCCCCGGGTACGACAGTGGGGCGCGGATCACATCGATCCGCGCCCCACAGCCGTAGGAACACACCTACTGATCGCGACGACTAGTCGCGGTAGAGCTCCGCCACCAGGAAGGCCAGGTCGAGCGACTGGCTGCGGTTGAGCCGCGGGTCGCAGGCCGTCTCGTAGCGCTGGTGCAGGTCGTCGACGAAGATCTCGTCGCCGCCGCCCACGCACTCGGTGACGTCGTCACCGGTGAGCTCGACGTGGATGCCGCCCGGGTGGGTGCCGAGGCCCTTGTGGACCTCGAAGAAGCCCTTGACCTCGTCGAGCACGTCGTCGAAACGGCGCGTCTTGTGGCCCGAGGCCGCCTCGAAGGTGTTGCCGTGCATCGGGTCGGTGACCCAGCCGACGATCGCGCCGGAGGCGGTGACCTTCTCGACCAGCTCGGGGAGCCTGTCGCGGACCTTGTCGGCGCCCATCCGGACGACGAAGGTCAGCCGGCCCGGCTCGCGCTCGGGGTCCAGGCGGTCGACGTACGTCAGCGCCTCGTCCACCGTGGTGGTGGGGCCGAGCTTGATGCCGATCGGGTTGGCGATCTGCGAGCAGAACTCGATGTGCGCGTGGTCCAGCTGGCGGGTGCGCTCACCGATCCAGACCATGTGGCCGGAGGTGTCGTACAGCTTGCCGGTGCGCGAGTCGGTGCGCGTCAGCGCGCCCTCGTAGTCGAGCAGCAGCGCCTCGTGGGAGGCGTAGAACTCGACCGCCTTGAACTCGGCCGGGTCGGTGCCACAGGCCTTCATGAAGTTCAGCGCGTTGTCGATCTCCCGGGCCAGCTGCTCGTACCGCTGGCCGGACGGGGAGGACTTCACGAAGTCCTGGTTCCAGGCGTGCACCTGGCGCAGGTCGGCGTAACCACCGGTGGTGAAGGCGCGCACCAGGTTGAGCGTGGAGGCGGAGGCGTTGTACATGCGCTTCAGCCGCTCGGGGTCCGGGACGCGGGCCTCTTCGGTGAAGGCGAAGCCGTTGACGGAGTCACCGCGGTAGGTCGGCAGGGTGACGCCGTCGCGGGTCTCGGTGTCCTTGGAGCGCGGCTTGGAGTACTGGCCGGCGATGCGGCCGACCTTGACGACCGGCACCGAGGCCGCGTACGTCAGTACGGCGCTCATCTGGAGCAGCGTCTTCAGCTTGGCTCGGATGTGGTCGGCGGAGACACCGTCGAAGGCCTCGGCGCAGTCGCCGCCCTGGAGCAGGAACGCCTCGCCCTTGGCGACGGCTCCCAGACGGGCGCGCAGCTGGTCGCACTCACCCGCGAAAACAAGCGGAGGATACGACTCGAGGTCCGCGACGACAGCGCGCAGAGCCTCGGCATCGGGGTACGAAGGCTGCTGCGCCGCGGGAAGGTCTCGCCAGGTCGCCTTGGCGGCGGGGGCTTGGTTTTCAGCGTTCACGGTCACCTCGTACACATTACGGCGTTACGGGAGGCGTCCGGCCCCCCGCCCACAACGTGAGACGGATTTCTCGAAGGCCGTGGAGGCCCGACGGAACGGAATCCATGGTTCGGCTCCGGGTCCGGGAGGGATCCGGCGCGGGGACGCCGCTCTGGGCTATGGTTCACCGCATGTACGCGCTCACGAACCAGAACTGGTGGTGGCCCGCTCCCGGCGGCCCACTTCCTGCGCGTACCTGACGACACGCACACGACGCGAAGGCCGCCCCGAGGGGCGGCCTTCCGCGTTCCCGGCCCGCGCGCCGGCCGCGAGAGCCGCTCCTCCCCCCGACGGAAGGACGCTCCGCCCATGGACACCACCCGACCGAACCGACCTGCGGCGCCCGGCCCACTGGGCCGGCTGCTCGACGACGCCTGCCCGCCGTTCGCCCTGCTGCGGAGGCGGACCCCCGGCCGCGACCACGACACCGTCGAAGTGCTCCTCGGCCCGGTCCGCGAGGCCGAGCGCCTCGCCGACCTGCCCGTCGGCCCGCTGCCCACCCTCGCGCTCGTGCCCTTCCGGCAGATCCGGGAGCGCGGGTTCGACGTACGCGACGACGGCACGCCGCTGAGCGCGCTGGTCGCCGAGGAGGTGTACGAGATTCCGCTCACCGAGGCGCTGGCCGCGCTGCCGGGGCACGCGGTACGGGTCGACGGCGGCGGTTTCGACGTCTCCGACAGGCAGTACGCGGACACGGTCGAGCGGGTGATCCGGGACGAGATCGGCCGGGGCGAGGGTGCGAACTTCGTCATCCGGCGCACCTTCGAGGGCCGGATCGACGGCTTCGGCCGGGCGGACGCCCTGGCCCTGTTCCGGCGGCTGCTGGAGGGCGAGCGGGGCGCGTACTGGACGTACGTCGTCCACACCGGCGAGCGCACCCTGGTCGGGGCCAGCCCCGAGGTCCATGTGCGGATGGCCGGGGGCACGGTCGTGATGAACCCGATCAGCGGGACGTACCGCCATCCCGCCACGGGGCCGACCGCCGACTCGCTCCTCGCCTTCCTCGGCGACCGCAAGGAGACCGAGGAGCTGTCGATGGTCGTCGACGAGGAACTGAAGATGATGTGCACGGTCGGGGACCGGGGCGGGGTGGTCGTCGGGCCGCGGCTGAAGGAGATGGCCCACCTCACGCACACCGAGTACGAGCTGCGCGGGCGCTCCTCGCTGGACGTGCGGGAGGTGCTGCGGGAGACGATGTTCGCGGCGACGGTCACGGGCTCGCCGGTGCAGAACGCCTGCCGGGTGATCGAGCGGTACGAGAGCGGTGGGCGCGGCTACTACGCGGGCGCGCTGGCCCTCCTGGGCCTGGACCCCGCGGGGTCGCAGACGCTCGACTCCCCGATCCTGATCCGGACGGCCGACATCGCCCGGGACGGACGGCTGCGGGTGCCGGTGGGCGCCACGCTGGTACGCCACTCGGATCCGGCGGGCGAGGTCGCGGAGACGCACGCGAAGGCGGCGGGGGTGCTGGCGGCGCTCGGGGTGCGGCCGGCGGCGCCCCGGCCGCCGTCCGGGGGCGCGCGGCCGGCCGACGATCCCCGGGTGCGGGCGGCCCTGGCCGCCCGGCGGGCCGACCTGGCCCCCTTCTGGCTGCGGATGCAGGAGCGGCCGGCCGCTCCGACGGGCCGTGCGCTGGTGGTGGACGGCGAGGACACCTTCACGGCGATGCTGGCGCACGTGCTGCGGGTGGCCGGGCCGGCGGTGACCGTACGGCGCTTCGACGAGCCGGGGCTGCGGGAGACCGCCCTGGCCTGGGAGGGGCCGATCGTGCTGGGCCCCGGCCCGGGCGACCCAGGGGACTGCGCCGACCCGAAGATGCGTCTGCTGCGCGGGCTGGCGGCCGAGCTGCTGGCCGGGCACCGTCACGGCCTGCTCGGGGTGTGCCTCGGGCACGAGCTGCTCGCCGCCGAGCTGGGTCTGCCCCTGGTCCGCAAGGCGGAGCCGGCCCAGGGCGCACAGACCCGGATCGGGCTGTTCGGGGCCGAGGAGGTGGTCGGCTTCTACAACACATACACCGCGCAGTGCGACGACGCGGGCGCGGCCCGGCTGGCGGAGGCGGGCGTGGAGGTGTCCCGCGACCCGGTGACCGGGGAGGTCCACGCGCTCCGCTCGGCCGGCGGCGGCTTCGCGGGCGTGCAGTTCCACCCGGAGTCGGTCCTCACCCTGCGCGGCCCGGACCTGCTGCGCGACCTGCTCACCGCCGTCCGCGCGCCGACGGCCGGGCCGCGGAACTCCGGCCGTGTGTCCGCCCGCGCTCCCCGTGGGGCCGTTCGGTGAAGCGCGGGTGGACTCGCGGTGCGGCGGCCGGTGTTCAGCCGAAGAAGACGCCGGCCTCCTGGTAGAGGGCGGGGTCGACGGTCTTCAGCCTGGCCGTGGCGTCCGCGATCGGCACCCGGACGATGTCCGTGCCCTTCAACGCGACCATCTTCCCGAAGTCCCCCTCGTGCACGGCGTCGATCGCGTGCAGGCCGAACCGGGTCGCCAGCCACCGGTCGAAGGCGCTCGGGGTACCGCCGCGCTGGATGTGGCCGAGGACGGTCGTACGGGCTTCCTTGCCGGTCCGTTCCTCGATCTCCTTGGCCAGCCATTCGCCCACGCCGGACAGCCGGACGTGCCCGAAGGAGTCCTTGGTCCCGTCCTTGAGCACCATGTCGCCGTCCTTGGGCATCGCGCCCTCGGCGACCACGACGATCGGGGCGTAGCTCGCCTTGAACCGGGAGGTCACCCAGGCGCACACCTGGTCCACGTCGAAGCGCTGCTCGGGGATGAGGATGACGTTGGCGCCGCCGGCGAGCCCCGAGTGCAGGGCGATCCAGCCGGCGTGCCGGCCCATGACCTCGACGACGAGGACCCGCATGTGCGATTCGGCCGTGGTGTGCAGGCGGTCGATGGCCTCGGTCGCGATGCCGACGGCGGTGTCGAAGCCGAAGGTGTAGTCGGTCGCGGACAGGTCGTTGTCGATGGTCTTCGGCACGCCGACGCAGGGGATGCCGTATTCGTCGTGGAGGCGGGCGGCGACCCCGAGGGTGTCCTCGCCGCCGATCGCGACGAGCGCGTCCACCTCGTACTTGGCCAGGTTGTCCCTGATGTCGCGCACCCCGTTCTCCGTCGTGAACGGGTTGGTGCGGGAGGAGCCGAGGATGGTGCCGCCGCGGGGCAGGATGCCGCGGACGGCGGGGATGCCGAGGGGGACCGTGCGCCCCTCGACCGCTCCCCGCCAGCCGTCCTTGAACCCGACGAACGAGCAGCCGTACTCCTGCTCGCCCTTGCGGACGACGGCCCTGATCACCGCGTTGAGCCCGGGGCAGTCGCCGCCACCGGTCAGCACTCCGACCTTCATTGCATCTCCCTTCGCCATGACGGTCACGCTAGTGGTGACGCAGGTCACAGCAAGGGACCTGAAGGGGGCAATTCCGGTGGATTCGCGGGGCGTTGCGTACGCCCGTTCACTCGTACGGGGACGTAAGTACGATCGACGCCCGCGTGAGCGGCGGTCAGGCGTCGTCGAGACCGGCCTCTATGGCGTACCGGACGAGCTCCACCCGGTTGTGCAACTGCAGCTTGCCCAGGGTGTTCTGGACGTGGTTCTGCACGGTGCGGTGGGAGATGACCAGCCGTTCCGCGATCTGCTTGTACGAGAGCCCCTTGGCCACCAGCCGCAGCACCTCGGTCTCGCGGTCGGTCAGCTGCGGCGCCTTCGGCTCGTCGGAGGCCGTCGGCGCCGGGTCGGTGGCCAGGCGCCGGTACTCGCCGAGCACCAGCCCGGCCAGGCCCGGGGTGAAGACCGGGTCCCCGACGGCGGTGCGGCGGACGGCGTCGATCAGCTCCTCGGCGCCGGCGGACTTCAGCAGGTAGCCGGTCGCTCCGGACTTCACCGCCTCCAGGACGTCCGCGTGCTCACCGCTGGCCGACAGGACCAGGACCCGCAGCGCCGGGTTGGCGCCGACCAGCTCCTTGCAGACCTGCACGCCCGGCATGCCGGGCAGGTTGAGGTCGAGGACGAGGACGTCGGGGTTGACGGCGCGGGCCCGGCGTACCGCTTCGGGGCCGTCGCCGGCGGTGGCCACCACGTCGAGTCCGGCGGCGGCGAGGTCGCGGGCGACCGCGTCGCGCCACATCGGGTGGTCGTCGACGACCATCACCCTCGGCTCGCTCCGGTCCTGCGGCTGCTGCGGATCGTTCACTTCGGTGTGCTCGCTCACTTCTTGTCCGTCCTGCCCCTGGGTACCTTCAGTTCCACTTCGGTGCCCTGCCCGGGGACGGACACCAGGTCGGCGCTGCCGCCGAGGTCGCGCAGCCGGCCGCGGATCGACAGGGCCACGCCCATCCGGCCCTCGCCCTCCGCCTGGTCCAGGCGGCCCGCCGGGATGCCGGGGCCGTCGTCGCGGACGGTCACGATCACCTCGTCGCCCCAGTCCTCGACGAGGATCCAGGCCCTGGCCCCGTCCCCGGCGTGCTTGCGCACGTTGTCGAGGGCGGCGCCGACGGCCGCCGCCAGCTCCTTCGCGGCGGGCACGGGCAGCGGTACCGGAGTACCGGGCTCGGCGAAGCTCACCCGGGAGCCGGCGTGCGGGGCGAGGAGCGTGCGCAGGTCCAGCTCGCCGCCCTCCGCGCCGGGGCCGTCGTCCTCGTAGGTGTCCACCAGCGCGCCGCGCGACTCGTCGCGGGAGATCCGGGAGGGCCGCACCAGGCCGCTGGAGACGAGCGTGCGCAGGGCCACCTCCTGCTCCCCCGCCAGCCTGCCGAGCTCCTCCGCCTCGCCGCCCAGTTCGGTGCCGCGGCGCTGGACCATGGCGAGGACCTGGAGGACTCCGTCGTGGATGTCCCGGGCGAGGCGCTCCCGCTCGCGGGTGGCGGCTTCGATCTCCAGGGCGCGCGCGAGGGTGTTCTCGCTGGCCCGGGCGACCTCCACGACGTAGCCGATGGCCACGGAGGCGACCCAGACCAGCAGGACGTTGTGCAGGGTGTCCCGGGTGGGCTGGCCGGTGTGGATCACCATGTTGGCCATGGCCACGAAGGTGGAGGCGAAGCAGGCCCAGCGCCAGCCGCCCTTGATGGCGAAGCCCAGGACCGCGCCCGCCGTCCAGATGGTGGGGAGGGTGGGGCCGCCGGCGGTGATCCGCTCCTGGGTGTCGACGATCGGCGTGAGCAGGATCCCGACGATCGCGACGGTGAGGTCCGCGACCAGGAACCCCTTGGTGCAGCTGGCGGCGTTCGACACCTTGCGGTAGGTGGCGAGGGTCCACACGGCGAGCACCGCGAGGTAGCCGGCCGCGAGCCAGGGGTGCGGGAACTGCCGGTACGCGGAGGCGAACAGCAGCACCGCGTAGACCATGGTCAGCAGCCGGTACGCGGTCAGGGCGCGCCAGAGCGGCTGCTCGACCGACATGCGTACGACGCGTTCGCGTTTCGCCATCTCCCCCACCCCCTGCCGGGCGGTCCCACCGCCCGCGGCCCGCGCCGCTACTCGCCCTTGGCGGCCTTGTCGCCCTTGTCGCCCTTGTCCGCCCTGGCCGCCTTCTCGGCGTCCTTGGCCGCCTTCTCGGCGTCGGCGATCTGGCGCTTGGCCGCCGTCGCGTAGATGTCGACGTACTCCTGGCCGGAGAGCTTCATGATCTCGTACATGACCTCGTCGGTCACCGAGCGGAGGATGAAGCGGTCGTTGTCCATGCCGTGGTAGCGGCTGAAGTCCAGCGGCTTGCCGATCCGGATGCCCGGGCGCATGAGCTTGGGGATCACCTTGCCGGGCGGCTGGATCTTCTCCGTGTCGATCATCGCGACGGGGATCACGGGCGCGCCGGTGGCCAGTGCCACGCGGGCGAGGCCGCCGGGCTTGCCGCGGTAGAGGCGGCCGTCGGGTGAACGCGTGCCCTCGGGGTAGATACCGAACAGCTCACCGCGTTCGATGACCTCGATGCCGCTCTTGATGGCGGCCTCGCCGGCGCCGCGGGCGCCGGAGCGGTCCACCGGGAGCTGGCCGACGCCCTTGAAGAACGCGGCGGTCAGCTTGCCCTTGACTCCGGGGGAGGTGAAGTACTCCGCCTTCGCGATGAAGGTCACCTTCCGGTCCAGCACGGCCGGCAGGAAGAAGGAGTCGGAGAAGGACAGGTGGTTGCTCGCGAGGATCGCCGGCCCCTCCGCGGGAATGTTCTCGAGGCCCTCCACCCACGGCCTGAAAGCGAGTTTCAGGGAACCGCCGACGGAGAACTTCATTGCGCCGTAGATCAACTCGAAAGCCTTCCTGTGTCTGTCGAACAGACCTTATCCCGTGCCCCCGCCTGCAGGGGCCCGACGACCCTGGCCGGTGCCACCCCGGTCGCGTACGGTGAAGTCACACAGAGCAACGCACCCGCCCGAAGCACGCCATGATCAAGGAGACCCCTGGTGCCCGTCCTCCCTGGAGCCGAGCCGTTCCGCCACGAGGGCGGAGAGGTCGGCGTCCTCCTCTGCCACGGTTTCACCGGTTCCCCGCAGTCCCTCCGCCCCTGGGCCGAATACCTCGCCGGGCGGGGCCTGACGGTGTCGCTGCCGCTGCTGCCCGGGCACGGGACGCGCTGGCAGGACATGCAGCTCACGGGCTGGCAGGACTGGTACGCCGAGGTGGACCGCGCCCTGCGCGAGCTGCTGGACCGGTGCGAGCAGGTGTTCGTCTTCGGCCTGTCGATGGGTGGCGCGCTGACCCTGCGGCTGGCGGCCAAGCACGGGGACGCCATCAGCGGCATCGTGCTGGTCAACCCGGCCAACAAGGTCCACGACCCGCTGGCTCCCCTCCTTCCCGTCGCCCAGCACCTCATCCGCTCGACCCCCGGCATCGCCAGTGACATCGCGAAGCCGGGCGCGGTGGAGGTCGGCTACGACCGGGTCCCGACGCGGGCCGCGCACTCGCTGCGGAAGTTCCTGCAGCTGGTGGACGCCGAGCTGCCGCAGGTGACGCAGCCGCTGCTGCTCCTGCACAGCCCGCAGGACCACGTGGTGCCGCCCGCCGACTCGGCGCGGGTGCTGGCCCGGGTCTCGTCGACGGACGTCACGGAGACCCTGCTGGAACAGAGCTACCACGTCGCGACGTTGGACCATGACGCGGAGCGGATCTTCGCGGACAGTTTTGCGTTCGTCGGCCGACTGGCGGAGAGCGTGGGCAGGGAGGGGGCGGAGGCCGGTGGCTGAGCACGAGGAGCAGTCGGGCGGTATCCCGCCGCTGGACGAGGAAGCGGCGTGGGCCGCGATCGTGGCCGGGTACGGGCAGGAGCCGCCGGACCCGCCGGGGTCCCGGCCGTTCCGGCCCATCGAGAACCTCCTGCTGCCCGAGGAGGACGTCAAACCGCTGCCCGCGGAGCCGGACCCGGACGCCGAGTCCAAGTCCGAGCCCGAGCCGCCTGCCGCGCCGGCGCCCGCGCTGGGCAGTTCGGTGGTCTTCGCCCCGGGCGTGGGCATGGCGGGCCCGCGTGACCACTCGCTGGCGGAGCCGGACGACGACGACCTGACGTCGGCGGACGAGGGCCATTTCGTCCAGCCCGAGCCGGAGCTGCCGCCGGCGGACACGACGGCGAAGTTCGCGTGGCTCGCGGTGGTCGGGGGCCCGGTGCTCCTGCTGCTGGCGGTGCTGCTGCAGTGGGACATGACGTGGTGGCTGACGACGCTGGGCATCGGCGGCTTCCTGGGCGGTTTCGCGACGCTCGTCGCCCGCATGCAGCACGGCGACGACGAGGACGACGACCCGGGCCGCGGCGCGGTCGTCTGACCGACCCCGGCGGGGCTGCCCTCCGGCCCCGCCAGGGGGCACCTCTCAGCGGTGGCTGGGGAAGTTCGAGCCGCGCAGGCCCGGAGGCGGGCACCCCGCCCATCCAGCCCCGCCGCCGCTTGAGGCGCGCAGGCCCCGGGGCAGCGCCCCCTCTTTCCAGCCCCGCCGCCGCTTGAGCCGCGAAGCCCCGGGACAGCACCCCCTCTTTCCAGCCCCGCCGGCGTTTGAGGCGCGGGGGCTCGGGGGCAGCGCCCCCGCTACGGCGCCGCACCCGGCCCGAGGAGCTACGCGACAGCCGGCAGCCGCAGCACCGCCAGCACCGGCAGGTGGTCCGTCGCCGACCGCAGGTCCGCCCCGGAGACCCCCGCGAGCCCCGCGGGGACCCCGCAGGCCAGTACCTCCACCCCCGCCGTGACGAAGAGCGCGTCGATCCGCCGGTCCGGCGCCGCCGCCGGGAAGGTCCGTTCCCCGCCCCACGGCGCCACCGACCAGCAGTCCCGCAGCACGGAGGCGATCCGGCCGAAGGCGGGGCCGTCCGGGCCCTCGTTCACGTCCGCCGCGACGATCCCGTACGGGGTGTCCAGCGCGGCCACCCCGTCGAGGACGAGGTCCGCCTGGGCCCGCCGCTGCGCCGGGTCCAGGGACAGGTGCGCCGAGACCAGGCCCACGCGCACGCCCCCGATGCGCACGACCGCGGTGGCCAGGCCCCGTCGGTGCAGTCCGGGTGTGTGCGGGAGCAGTACGTCCTGTGTCCGCTCCACGAAGACCCGCAGCGAGCACAGCAGGAGCGGTCCGGTCGCCGTCGCGCCTCCGCCCAGCACCACCAGGTCGCACTTCCTGGCCAGCCTCGCCGCGTGTTTGCGCCACCGGAAGAACCGCGGCGCCTCCTGTACGAGGACCAGGTCCGGCTCGCAGGCGCGGATGACCCGGACCAGCGCCTCCTCGTCGTCGCGCAGCGAGCGGATGTTGTAGCCGAGGACCCGGATGACGGCGGAACCGTCCGGCTCCGTACGGGACTTCGGCAGCGGGGGCAGCGACTGGTCCATGTACCGCAAGATACGCAGCCGCCCGCCGCTCCCCCAAGGGGCGCGGCGGGCGGTCCGGGTGGACGGCGTCAGCCCTGGCGGGCCAGGTCGGCCGCGCCGACGAGTCCGGCCTTGCCGCCGAGCTGCGCGGCGAGCACCTGGGCGTGCGGACGCCAGGCGCCGCCCACCAGCCAGCGCTTGAAGGACTTGCGGATCGGGTCGAGGACGAGGTCGCCCTCGTCGGAGACGCCGCCGCCGACGATGAACGCCGACGGGTCGAACAGGGACGCGAGGTCGGCGAGTCCGGCGCCGGCCCAGCGGGCCAGTTCGCGGAAGGCGTCGACGGCGACCAGGTCGCCCTGCCGGGCGGCCTCGCTGATGTGCTTGCCCTCGATGCCCTCGGGGGTGCCGTCGCCGAGCGCGAGCAGGATCGCCGCGTTCTCGGGGGTGGCGTTGGCGCGCTGCTTGGCGTAGCGGACGAGCGCGCGGCCGGAGGCGTACTGCTCCCAGCAGCCCTGGCTGCCGCAGCCGCACAGCAGGCCGTCGGGGACGACCCGGATGTGGCCGAACTCGGCGGCGACGCCGAAGCGTCCGCGCCGCAGCTTGTTGCCGATGATGATGCCGCCGCCCAGGCCGGTGCCGAGCGTGATGCAGATGACGTCGTCGTGGCCCTGGCCGGCGCCGAAGCGGTATTCGCCCCAGGCCGCGCAGTTGGCGTCGTTCTCGACGACGACGGGCAGGCCGATGCGCTGTTCGACCTTGTCCTTGAGCGGCTCGTGGCGCCAGTTGATGTTCGGCGCGAAGAGTACGGTCGCGCGCTTGTCGTCCACGTATCCGGCGGCGCCGATGCCGACCGCTTCGATGGTGTGGTTGCTGCTGACCTCGGAGACGGCGGCGCAGATGGCCTCCGTCACTCCGTCCGCGGTCGGCGGGGTGGGCACCTTGTACGTGTCAAGGATCGTGCCCTCTTCGTCGACCACACCGGCCGCGATCTTCGTGCCGCCGATGTCGACGCCGATGGTGAGTCCCATTAGTCCCTCGGTTTCCGGTCAAGCCCCGCCACGGCCAACGGTACCCGAGGGCGCCGTGGGTTCAGTCGAGATCGATCCGCTCCGCCGGGCCGTCGTCGGGGCCGTCGGCGCGGGGGTCGCGGTCCGCGGGCGCCCGCCGGGGGGTCCCGGTCTCGCCGCGGGTCCCGGTCTCGCCGCGGGTCCAGCGGCCCTCGTGGCCCTCGACTGCGGAGCGGTAGGCGGCGAGGAGCTCGGAGCCGGCGGCCGCGAGGTGGTCGAAGACCTCGGGGTGGCGTTCGACGACGGGCTTCGCCGCGGTTCTGGCCTGGTCGACGATCTGGCGTACCGCGCCCTGTGCGGCGGCGCCGAACAGCGGGTTGTTCAGCCCGGAGACCTTGTCGGCGACGGCCTCGAAGAGCTTGAGGAACTCCTCGGCGGCGGTCCCGGTGGTGCCGTGGCCCGCCTGGCCCTGCCCGCGCAGGCGCTCCTTCTCGGCGGCGAGGTCCTCGGCACAGGCCTTGGCCCAGGCGTCGTCGTCGGTGGGGCGGTCGGTGGCCTCGCTCATGGCGGACTCTCCTGAGGCGGCTGCTGGGCGTGCGTGCTGTCTACCTTCGACGGTACCCGAACGGGGGTATCCGGTTCAGCGCGTACGGGGCCACAGGCCGGGGTTCGGGGTGAAGCGGACGCGGAGTTCGCCGCCGGTGAGGGCGGCGCCGGAGACGGTGCACCGGCGCAGCGCCGAGGGCAGCGGAACGATCCTTCGGTACGGGCCCGCGGTGAGCAGCAGCTCGTCGCCGCGGCGGACGAGGTCGAGGTCGCGTTTGTGCGCGCCGGGCAGCGCAACCACCCAGACGAGGACACCGTCCTCGGCGAGCCGGTCCTCGACGGGCCAGGCCCGGCGGGGGGCGGGGGGGTCCGGGACGAGTCCGCCGGGGGCGGCGAGCCGGTCGAGGTCGTCCTGGCCCTGGGGGCCGGGTCCGAGGTGGGCGAGGGCGACGACGGGGCCGTCGCCGGCCCACTGGGCGGTGTACTTCTCCTGCTGGGCGGCGAGCCCGGCGAGCCAGGGGTCGGCGGAGCCGGGCGGGACCGTCCGGTTGGCGACGACGTCGCGGACGGGCAGCTGCTGGAGGGCGAGGCCCAGCCGTCCTGTCCGGAGCGCGTCGGCGGCGGCCGGGCCGGGCTCGGCGACCAGGCGTACTTCGGTGGTGCCGGCCTCGATGACGGCCTGGACGGCGGCGAGCTCCTCGTCCCAGCGCGCGGCGGCCTCGTAGAGCCACTGGGCGGGCATGGGTACGCCGGCCAGCTGGGCCAGTACGGGCCGCAGGGCGCGGGCGGCCTGCTTCTCGGCGGGCAGCAGACGGGAGAGGTAGCGGCGCAGCTGGGCGGGGAGGGCGAGGGTGGCGACGGCCTGGTGGAGCGGGGGCAGGTCGACGACGACGAGGTCGGTGGCGGGTGTGGCGGCGGCCCGGCGCAGGGCGCGGAGCAGGGCGAACTGTTCGGAGCCGGGCAGTTCGGTGAGTTCCTCGGCGCCCAGCGGCCGGGCACCGACCATGGAGAGCAGGGCGGATCCGCGTTCCTGGAGGGCGACGAGTTCCTCGCGGAACTCCTGGCCGGAGTCCACCGCGGCGACCCTCAGGCCGGGCGGGAGCGGGTCGCCGAGGAGTTCGGCGAGCGGGTCGCCCGGGTCGCCGGAGAGCAGCAGCACCTGTCTGCCCCGGCGGGCCGCGGCGAGGGCGGTGGCCGCCGCCACCGTGGTCCGCCCGGCCCCGCCGGGGCCGGTGACGAGCAAGGTGTGCATGTGCGGGTGCTCCGGGTCGGTGGGGTGCGCCGCCGTGTGGCGTCCGCGGCGGGTTGCCGGTGGGGAGGTGCGGTGTCCGGCGGCCGGGCACGGCGCCTCCCCACGGGTCGGTCAGACGGACTCGACGCGCTTCTTCAGGCCCGCCAGTGCGCGGTCGATGATGACCTTCTCGGCCTTGCGCTTGATCATGCCGAGCATGGGGATCTTGACGTCGACGGTCAGCTGGTAGGTGACCTCGGTGCGCTTGCCGCCGTCCACCGGGGAGAGCCGGTAGGAGCCGTCGAGCTGGCGCAGCATCTGGGACCTGTCCAGGGTCCAGCTGACCTCGTCGGTGCCCTTCCAGGTGTAGGCGAGGGTGTGGTCGTCCTTGATCGCGCCCGCGTCGAGCAGCAGCCGGACCTTCTCGGCCCGGCCGTCGGCGTCGGTGGCGAGGACCTCGGCCTCCTTCACCTCGCCGGTCCACTCGGGGTAGCGGGCGAAGTCGGCGATCACGGCCATCACGTCGCCGGGCGCGGCGTCGATCGTGATGCTTGAGCTGGTGTGTTCCGCCATCGCGGTCGCTCCTCCGGAGATTGTTCGAGGATGTGTACGGCCTCCGGCCGCCGCGTGAAGGCTACCGCGCGTGTGGACGCCGCCACTCCAGTGGCTCCCCGGGGCCGCCGCGGTCCGTCCGGAACCGGTCGGTTCCCGGCGCCGTCACCACTCCATGACCCAGGGGCGGCCGGTCGAGGCGAAGTGTCCGACGTTCACGCACTCCGTGGCGCCGATCCGCATGCGGCGGGCGAGCGGCTGGTGGACGTGGCCGAAGAGGGCGTAGCGGGGCCGGGTGCGGCGGATGGCGGCCAGCAGGGCCTCGCTGCCGCGTTCGAAGCGGCGTGCGACGGTGTCGTAGCAGAGCTCGGGGACTTCCGGCGGGATGTGCGAGCAGAGCACGTCGACCTCGCCGAGGGCCTCGACCTTGGCGGCGTACTCCTCCACGTCCACTTCGTAGGGGGTGCGCATGGGCGAGGGCAGTCCGCCGCCGACGAAGCCGAAGACGCGGCCGGCGATCTCGACCCGCTGTCCGTCGAGCACGGTGAGCCCGTGGCGGTCGGCGTACTCGGGCCACAGGGCCGGGATGTCGACGTTGCCGTAGGTGGCGTAGGTGGGGCGGGGGAAGGCGGCGAACATCTCCGCGTACTGGCGGCGCACCGCGTCCTCGATCATGCGCTCGCGGTCGAGGCCGGCCCACAGGCGCCGGCCGAGGGCGTGGGCCTCCTGGAAGCGGCGCTGGGTGCGCAGCTCGACGATGAGGTCGGCGTTCTCGACGCCGAAGAGATCGGGGAAGATCCCGCGCGAGTGGTCGGCGTAGTCGAGGAAGAGGACGAGGTCGCCGAGGCAGATCAGGGCGTCCGCGCCGTCGCCGGCGCGGGCGAGGGCCTCGGTGTTGCCGTGCACGTCGCTCACGACGTGGATTCGCGTACGGCTCGATCCGCTCGTGCCGTTCTTTCCGCCCCGCATGCTGCCCGCCATGCGGCCAACCCTAGGGGGGCTGGTGAGGACCCGGTAGGGGGCTTGTGAAAGCCGGGCCTACCTGCGGTTACTTCCGCGTCCGCGAGGGGGTCGACTACTGTCGGCGCGTTGGGGCCGGACCGTGTGAGTGCAGAATGTGACGCACGGAACATCTGGCCGGTTCCCTCTATCGGGAACCCACTACCGGTGGGTAACGTCCGGTCGGTCCACATGGTGGCGATGGCGCCCAGAGGAGCAGCAGTCTTGCGCGAGTTCAGCCTTCCGGCCCTGTACGAGGTCCCGTCGGACGGGAACCTGACGGATCTCATCCGCCGCAACGCCGCCCAGCACCCAGACACCGCCGTCATGAGCCGCAAGGCCGACGGCCGGTGGCAGGACGTGACGGCGACCGAGTTCCTGGCCGAGGTGCGTGCCACGGCCAAGGGCCTGATCGCGGCCGGCGTCCGGCCCGGCGACCGGGTCGCCCTGATCTCCCGCACCCGCTACGAGTGGGTGCTGATCGACTTCGCGATCTGGAGCGCGGGCGGCGTCACCGTCCCCGTGTACGAGACCAGCTCCCCCGAGCAGATCCAGTGGATCCTCGGTGACTCCGGCGCGGTGGCCGCCGTCGTGGAGAACGCCGGGCACGGCGAGGCCGTGGCCTCGCTGCGCGACCGCCTGCCGGAGCTGCGGGAGGTCTGGGAGATCGAGCAGGGCGCGGTGCAGGCGCTGCAGGCCGCCGGCGCGGCCGTCACCGACGCCGAGGTCGACGAGCGCAGCAGCCTCGCGAACGCCGACGACCCGGCCACCATCGTCTACACCTCGGGCACCACCGGCCGCCCCAAGGGCTGCGTGCTGAGCCACCGCAACTTCTTCGCCGAGTGCGGCAACGCGGTGGAGCGCCTGAAGCCGCTGTTCAAGACCGGCGAGTGCTCGGTCCTGCTGTTCCTGCCGGCCGCGCACGTCTTCGGGCGGCTCGTGGAGGTGGCGGCCGTGCTGGCGCCGATCCGCCTGGGCTGCGTACCGGACATCAAGAACCTCACCGACGAGCTGCAGTCCTTCCGGCCCACGCTGATCCTCGGCGTCCCCCGGGTCTTCGAGAAGGTCTACAACTCGGCGCGCGCCAAGGCGCAGGCCGACGGCAAGGGCAGGATCTTCGACGCGGCGGCCGACACGGCCATCGCCTACAGCCGTGCGCTGGACACCCCGCGCGGCCCGTCCCTCGGGCTGAAGCTCAAGCACAAGATCTTCTCGAAGCTGGTCTACAGCAAGCTGCACGCGGTCCTCGGCGGCCGCGGCGAGTACGCGATCTCCGGCGGCGCCCCGCTGGGCGAGCGGCTGGGCCACTTCTTCCGCGGTATCGGCTTCACGGTCCTGGAGGGCTACGGCCTGACGGAGTCCTGTGCGGCGACGACCTTCAACCCGTGGGACAAGCAGAAGATCGGTACGGTCGGCCAGCCCATGCCGGGCTCCGTGGTGCGCATCGCGGACGACGGCGAGGTGCTGCTGCACGGCGAGCAGATCTTCACCGGGTACTGGAGGAACGAGGCGGCGACCGCCGAGGCGCTGACCGACGGGTGGTTCCACACCGGCGACGTCGGCACCCTCGACGAGGACGGCTACCTGACGATCACGGGCCGCAAGAAGGAGCTCATCGTCACGGCGGGCGGCAAGAACGTGGCCCCCGCGGTGATCGAGGACCGGATCCGGGCGCACGCGCTGGTCGCGGAGTGCATGGTGGTCGGCGACGGGCGGCCGTTCGTGGCGGCGCTGGTCACGATCGACGAGGAGTTCCTCGGCCGCTGGGCGGCGGAGAACGGCAAGCCCGCGGGTGTGACGGCGGCGGAGCTGCGCGAGGACGCGGAGCTGATCGCCGCCGTCCAGAAGGCCGTCGACGATGGCAACGCGGCGGTGTCCAAGGCGGAATCGGTGCGGAAATTCCGCATTCTGCCCTCCCAGTTCACGGAGGAGTCGGGTCACATCACGCCGTCGCTGAAGCTCAAGCGCAACGTGGTGGCGAAGGACTACGCGGACGAGATCGAGGCGCTCTACCGCGGCTGACCGCGCCCCCGGTCCGGCGGCCCGCGGCCGCGGGCCGCTGTCAGCGGGGGTCCTCGGCCAGGATCCGTGCCATGTTCCGCTCGGCGAGGGCGGTGATGGTGACGAACGGGTTCACGCCGAGCGACCCCGGGACCAGGGAGCCGTCGACCACGTACAGCCCCTGGTACCCCTTGACCCGCCCGTGGGTGTCGGTCGCGTCCCCGAGGACGCAGCCGCCGAGCGGGTGGTAGGTGAAGTCGTCGGCGAAGGCCCTGTTCCCGCCGAACAGGTCGTAGCGGTAGATCGTGAAGTTGCGCCGGTTGATGCGGTCGAAGAGGTTCTTCGCCGCGTCGACCGCGGGCGTGTTCTGCTCCCGCCGCCAGTTCAGGCGTGCGGAGTCGGTGGCCGCGTCGTAGGTGAAGTGCCCGCGCTCCGGGTTCCTGGTGATGGCCAGGTACATCGAGATCCAGTGTTCGAGGCCCATGGGGAGCGGGGCGATCTCGGCGAAGACCGGGTTCGCGGCGTTGTCCCAGTCGTCGATGCCGAGGGCGGGCATGGTGGCCTGGCGGGCGCCGACCGTGTCCCAGAGGTGGTTGGCGCGTGCGGTCATGACGTTGCCGTTGGGTCCCCAGCCGCGCCCGACCTGCTCGCCGAGCGCGGGCAGCGTGCCGGTCTCGCGGGCCCGCAGCAGGATCTCGGTGGTGCCGAGGCTGCCGGCGCCGAGGAAGAGCTGCCGGCAGCCGAGTTCGCGGACCTGGGTGACCTTTCCGGTCACGTCGCTGGTCCGCACCGTCAGGACGTACCCTCCGGCCGGGTCGGGCCGTACGCCGACCACGCGCTGCATGGTCTCGATGGTGACGTTGCCGGTGCCGACGGCGGCGGCGAGATAGGTCTTGTCGAGGCTCCTCTTGCCGTGGTTGTTGCCGTAGATGACCTCTCCGGCCAGTGCCGAGCGGGGTGCGGTGCCCGCCGCCTCGCGCTTCATGTGGCCGAAGTCGTAGACGTTGGGCACGAAGACGGTCTTCAGGCCGGTGTTGCGGGCGTGCTTGCGGGAGATCCGGGCGAACCGGTACCACTCGGTGGACTCGAACCAGGCGGGGTCGATGTCGTTCACGCCGAGCATGGCGCGGGCACGGGGGAAGTAGGTGCCGTACATCTCGTCGGCGTCGACGCCGGGGAAGACCTCGGTGAAGTAGGAGCGCCGGGGGGTGGGCGCCATGCCGCCGTTGACGAGCGAACCGCCGCCGACGCCGCGTCCCACGTAGACGGACATGGCGCCGTGGTGGACGCGGTCCAGGACGCCGGGGTACGGGCTGATGTCGCGGTTGACCACGTCGAGCCAGAGGAACTGCGCCAGCGGGGCCTCGGTGCGGGTGCGGAACCACATGGAGCGGTGGTCGGGGGCGGAGGTGGAGGGGAAGACCTTGCCGTCGGGTCCGGGGGTGTCCCACAGCCGGCCCATTTCGAGGACGACGGTCCGCACGCCCGCCTGCCCCAGGCGCAGGGCGGCGACGGCGGAGCCGTAGCCCGAGCCGACGACGATGGCGGGGGCGTAGGGGGTGGCGGCGGGCTCGACGGCGGCGGCAGAAGCCGCCCCGATCCGGGTGAAACCGAGCGCGGCGGCGGTCGAGAGGGCGCCGAGACCCAGTACGTGACGGCGCGTCAGGTTGGGTGTCATGGCCGCATCATGAGCGGAATCCAGCCGTCCGCCCAGACGCGGTATTGACAGACATCTGAGGAACAGTCAGGCATGGCGGCGCCCGCTCCGTCCCGCTCCTTCCGCCCCGCTACAGCAGCTCGCGCAGACGGTCCGCCAGAAGGTCCCAGCGCCACTTCTCCTCGACCCAGGCACGGCCGCGCTCGCCCATCACGGCCCGCAGGTCCGGGTCCTGCAGCAGGGCCGCGATCCGGTCCGCGGCCTCCTCGGGCTCACCGCCGCGCACGACCCAGCCGGTCTCGCCGTCCAGCACCGCGTCCGGCGCTCCGCCCGAGTCGCCCGCGACCACCGGCAGCCCCGTCGCCGAGGCCTCCAGGTAGACGATGCCGAGCCCCTCCACGTCGAGGCCGCCGCGCCGGGTCCGGCAGGGCATGGCGAAGACGTCACCCGCGCCGTAGTGCGCGGGGAGCTCGGACCACGGGACCGCCCCCGTGAACACCACCGACGACGCCACGCCCGTGGCCGCGGCCAGCGCGCGCAGGTCCGCCTCGTACGGGCCGCCGCCGACGATCAGCAGCACGGCGTCGGGGACCGCGGCCAGGATCCGCGGCATCGCCTCGATGAGGGTGTCCTGGCCCTTGCGCGGGACCAGCCGCGACACGCACACCACCACGGGCCGGTCCGTCAGGCCGAGCCGGGCCCGGACCTCGTCGCCGCCCGAGGCCGGGTGGAAGGTCTTCTCGTCGACCCCAGGCGGGAGCTGGACCATCCGCGCCGCCGCCCGGTCGGTGACCGCCGAGGCGATCCGGGAGCGCGTGTACTCCCCCAGGTACGTGAGGGTGTCCGTGCCCTCGCCGATCCGCCGCAGCAGCTGCCGCGCGGCCGGGAGCTGGGCCCAGCCCGCCTCGTGCCCGTGGGTGGTCGCCACGATCCGTCGGGCGCCCGCCCGCCGCAGCGCCGGACCCATCAGCCCGAGCGGGGCCGCGGCCCCGAACCACACGGACTCGCAGCCGTGTTCGCGCAGCAGGCCCACGGCCCGCCGGGTCACGCGCGGGGTCGGCAGCAGCATCGTCGTACGGTCGCGGACCACCTGGAACGGCTGTTCCGCGTCGAAGGCCGCGGTGGCCTCGCGGCCCTCCGCACTGTGCTTCCACGTGGAGGCGTAGACGACGACCCGGTCGGGGTCCAGCCGTAGCGCCATGTTGTGGAGGAAGGCCTGGATGCCGCCCGGACGCGGCGGGAAGTCGTTGGTCACGATCAGGGTCTTGTGCATCGCCTGCCGACAGTACCCGCTCAGCGCAGCTCCTCGCGCAGGTACTCCTGCCAGGCCTTCGTCAGCCCGGCCCGGTCCACCCCGAGGGTCGCCCGCAGTGCGGTCTCCAGCGGTTCACGGCCGGCCCGCCCGTACAGCTCCACCAGGGCCTGCTCGCCCCACTTCGCCGCGATCAGCCGGCAGGCCAGCCATGCGCCCTCGTACGCCCGCGCCGCCGCCTCCGGGTCACCGCCGAAGGCGAAGTCCTCCGTCCGGGGCAGCTCCGCCGGCGGCGCGCCGCGCCGCACCGCCCGGGCGAGCGCCGGGGCGGCCCGCCCGGGGGGCGTGGGCGTCCCCCGGTACGCCGCCCAGTCCGCGAAGCCCTCGGACAGCCACAGCGGGGTGGTGGCGGAGGTCGCCGAGCGCGTGGCCACGTGCGTGACCTCGTGGGTCAGGATGATCCGGCGGCCCTGCGCACCCAGCCCGGCGTACCCCTCCGGATTGACCACGACCCGGTCCGCGGGGGCCGGGCCGGTGCCCACCCGGCCGGTGGTGACGGCGCCGAGTCCCCGGTAGGTGTCGGCGGGTCGGCCCAGCAGCCGCGCCATCGCGTCGAGGGAGCCGGGGACCAGGACGACCACCCGCCCCGCCCAGGGCCGGGGCCAGGCCGCGCTCACCGCGGGAACCGCCCGGTCGGCCTCGGCCGCGATCTCCCGCAGCGTCCCGGCGCCCTGCCCGGCCCCGCCGAGGACCAGGGAGTGCGTACCGGCGGCCACCTCCACCGGGCCCTGGTCCCACAGCTGCGGCAGGGCTCCCGGTGCGGGCCGGTCGGTGGTGACCCGCCAGACCCCGCCCTCCCGGACGAGGTCCACCTCGCGCGCGGACTCCTCGGGCGCCGTGTCGTAGCCGGCCAGCCGGTGGCGCAGCCGGGCCGCGGCGACGGCCCGCGCGCCGTCCCGCCGCACCGAGGAGACCTCGTACGACCGCTCGGCGAAGGGGATCCCGGCGAGCCCCTCGGGGACCGTCCGCGACCAGTCGGCGACGGCCCTGCGGACATCCCGCCCGACGGTGTCGGCGGGACCGGCCGGCCGCGGACCGCATCCGGCGAGCAGCGCGCACAGCAGAAGCGCCACGAGGGGCAGGGTGCGCGTCGGACGGCGGACGGGGAGCATCCGCCGATCGTACGCAGGGCGGCGGGGGCGCCGGGGGCGGCGGGGTCGGCGGCAGCCGGTCCGCCGCCGGCCGGGTCAGGGGCGGGTCACCGCCGACACCGGCATCATCCCGACCGGGTCGTAGCGCACCCGGGCTCCGGGGTAGGGGGCGTGGACCACCTGGCCGTTGCCCACGTACATGCCGACGTGGCTGGCGTCGGAGCGGTACGTCACCAGGTCGCCCGGGCGGGCCTGCGACAGCGGCACCTGGCGCCCGGCGTGCCGCTGGGCCTGCGAGGTGCGCGGCAGCGAGACACCGGCCTGCCGGTAGGACCAGACCATCAGTCCGGAGCAGTCGAAGCCGGAGGGGCCCGTGGAGCCCCACACGTACGGGCGGCCGACGGCGGCCCGGGCCGCCCTCACGGCGGCCTCGGCGCGGCCGGAGGAGGGGCCGTCGCCGCCCGGCGGGCCCGGGTCGGGCAGGGCTTCGGGGCGCCCGCCGGAGCGGGAGGAGCGCTCGAAGTCGGCCCGTTCCCCGGACGGCATGGAGTTGAGGAGCCGCTGGGCGGCGGCGAGTTTGGCGGTGACGGCGCGTTTGTGGCGGGCGATGTCGGAGCGCAGGGAGTCGAGTTCGGTGAGCTTGCGGGAGGCCTCCGCGCGCACCTGGCCGAGCCGGCGCTGCTCGTGGCGCAGTTCGTCGAGCTGCCGGGCCTGGCGTTCGGTCAGCCGGTCCAGGGCGGCGGCCTGTTCCAGGTAGGAGTCGGGGTCCCTGGCCAGCATCAGCGCGACGGCGGGGTCGATGCCGCCACTGCGGTACTGCGCCCCGGCGAAGGTGCCGAGGGCGCCGCGCAGGGTGTTGATGCGCTCCTGGCCGCGGGCGACCGCGTCCTGGGCCCGGTTGACCTCGGCGCGGAGCCTGTCGGCCCTCTCGCCCGCCTCGTTGAAGTGCTCGGTGGCCTGCTCGGCCTCCTCGAAGAGCCGGTCGACCTGGGCGCTGACGCCGGATCTCGCGCCGCCGCCGGGCTCGTGCGGGAGGCCCGGGGCCGCGCCCGCGGGTGCGCCCACCATGGCGACCGCGGCGGTGGCCGCGGCGGCGGTGAGGACGGTGACCTTGGTGTTCCGGTCGAGGCCGCCGAGCCCGGGCCGACGATGGGACGCCACGTGAACCCGCTCCCTTCCGCTGGGCGGGCCCGCGTCCGCCCCCGTGGACGGCCGTGTGCCGGGTTCCGCGCTGGCAGACAGTAGCCGTGCGACCACGCGCCGACCAACGACCGGGGGCGGGCGCACATGCCGACGCCCCGCCGGAGACGCAGGTCACCGGCGGGGCGTGCGGTCAGAGCGGGGCCGTGGAATTCGCCCGGATGGGCGGCGTACGGCGCGTCCTTCGGCCGTCAGCCGATGCGGACGCCGAACTGGAACGGCATGTTGTCCATCGACTCGTACTTGACGCCGCCGCGCGGGTTCGCGGCGTGCAGCGTCATGTTGTTGCCGGCGTACAGGCCGACGTGGTGCAGGTCCCCGTAGAAGAAGACCAGGTCACCGGGCTGGAGCTGGCTGCGGCTGATGCGCGTGCCGTCGTTGGCCTGGGTGTAGGTCACACGGCTGATGTTGACGCCGGCCTGCTTGTACGCCCACTGGGTCAGCCCGGAGCAGTCGAAGGAGTTGGGGCCCTCGTGGCCCGATATGTACGCGCTGCCGACCTTGGTCTTGGCCGCCGCGAGAGCGGCTCCGGCGCGGCCGGAGGCCTTGACGTCGCCGAGGTCGACGCGCTGCCCGGCGGCGCGGCCGGCGCGCGTCTCCTCGTCCTTGAGCGCGGCGCGCTCCTGCGCCGTGAGGGTGTTGAGGAGGGCCTGGGCGGCCGCGAGCTTCTCGGACGAGACCTTCTTCTTCTCGGCGAGCTCCTTGCGGGTGGCGTCGAGGTCGGCGAGCTTGCCGGAAGCCTCCTGACGCTGCTGCGCGAGGGTGCGCTGCTTCGCCTGGATCTTCTGGACCGCTTCGACCTGCTTGCCGCTCAGGTGCTGCAGGGAGGATGCCTTGTCGAGGTACCCGTCGGGGTCCTCGGAGAGGAGGAGGGCGAGGGAGGGGTCGATGCCGCCGTTGCGGTACTGGGCGCTGGCCATCGAACCGAGTACGCTGCGCAGCTCGTTGAGCTCGCTCTGGCCACGGGCGACCTGGTCCTGGATCTGCCCGATCTCCTTCTCCAGCGTCGCCTGGCGCTCCTCGGCCCCGTTGAACTTCTCGGTGGCCTGCTCCGCCTCTTCGTAGAGGGCGTCGACCTGGCTCTTGACCTCGTCCTTGCTCGGCTTCGCCGGAGCGGCGGAGGCGCTCTGCGCGGTGAGGGCGACGGCTGCGGCCGCGACCGAGGTGAGCACGGTCACACGAGCGCGGGTCGGCTGCTTGGGTCGACGGTGGGACGCCACGAAGGCGATCTCCTTCTTCCTGGAGCCGCCGAAGAACGCAACTCGGCAGCACCTTCGCTGCCACTCCGAATGAGTGATCTACCGCACGAAGGTTTGAGCAGACCCTAGTGACCCAGCTGTGATCACTTCAAATCCTGTCGGGAAAAAACTCCGGCCCCGACCAGGTTCTTTACCTTCAGCGCACGCTCCGTGCCGGGTACTTGACGGTGCGTCCTCCACAGGACCCACCAATTGCGGCATTCAGGCCGGGAGTTACGAAACGCGCGAAAGCCTCTTCAGCAACAAAGCGGACGTTACGGGCCGCGCTCCGGCCTTGGCCACCCCGTCGGCGACCTCCCGGTCCGTGGACACCACGACCACCGGCCGACCCGGCGGCTCCGCCCGCACCAGCTGCCGGATCAGCTCGTCGGCCGTCACCCCCGCCTTGGAGAACAGCACCCGCACACCCCGCGGCGGCGCGAGCAGCACCGGGGCCGCCAGCTCCGCACCGTCGAAGACACAGGTCATCTCCGCACCCGTCTGCGCGGCCAGCATCGACAGCCCGCCCAGCAGCCGCAGCCGCTGCTTCTCCAACGGCATCGTCGGATAGCCGGTCTTGGTCACGTTGTAGCCGTCCACCACCAGATGGGCCTGGGGCAGCGCCAACAACTGGTCCAGCAGCGCCGGATCGGTCTCGGACAGGGCGCGCGCCGCGATGTCCTTCGGCGTCATCCGGCCCGGCTCCACCGCGTCCACCGTGTCGGCCGGCCGGGTGTTCACCGGCGGCAGCGCCAGCTCGCGGCGCAGCCCCTGCGCCGCGTCCAGCACGGTGTCCAGCAGCAGCCGCAGCCGCATGTCCTCGATACTGCGCCCCTCGCGGGTGGCCCGGCGCGAGGTCTCCAGCGCCGTCTCCACCTCCGCCAGGCGGGACTTGAGCCGCCGGCTCTCGCTCTCGGCGGCCGCCACGCGGGTCGCGGCCTCACCGCGGATCCCGTCGATCTCGGCGGTCACCTTGCGCAGGGCCGCCTCGCCGCGCTTGACGTCGCTGAGGGCACTGCGCAGTCGGCGCTGAAGCGATTCCGCTTCCTTGCGCGCCGCCTCCAGCTCGGCCCGTACCTGCTCACCGCCCGTGCGCTGCAGCTCCCGTACGTGCTCCAGCTCCTCGCGCAGGCGCTCCAGCTCACGCCGGCTCTCCTCACCGACCCGCTCGGCGTCGGCGCGCTGCGCCTCCTCGCCCGCGGCGGCCACCAGCTTGACCCATCCGGCGGGCCGCAGGACGAAGGCGGCGGCCGCCACGTCCAGCGGGTCCGCGGCGGCCGGCGGCGCGCCGGACTCCAGCGCGCCGGACAGGTCCGACTGCGCCTCGCGCAGCTTCTCGGCGACCCTGCTGCGGAACACCGGGTCGGTCTCGACCGCGGCGGCCATGGCGTTGCCCGCGAACTTGGCGCGCCGGGTCGGGGTGAACCGGGCGTACTGGCGCAGCTGCGCCGGCAGGTCCGCGACCGTCAGCGCGCCGAAGGCGTCCGAGACGAGCGCGACGACCCGGCGCCGCACGCCTTCCGGCAGCGGGCGGTCGAGCGCCTCCGCGGCGTCGTCGGCCGCGTCGGCCGACCCGGCGCCGCTTGCTGGCTCCACAATCCGTCACCCCTACCGTGATGGTCTACCTGCGGGCGGGGCTCCGTCAGGAGTCCGCGCCCGGCCTGTCCACGAGCTCGATCTGGTCCACCGCGTTGCACCAGCGACAGCGGACAGACTCGATGGTCTCATTGACCACCTCGCGCTCCTCGACCTTGGGCTCCCCGGCGAGGTCCAGGTGGATGTACTCGACGACCTTCGACGAACGGGTGACGTCGAAACGCGTGAGGTTGCCGCACAGGGTGCAGCGCCACCGCGTGGTGTCGGTCGGCAGGGGAACCGTCATCGGGCTGCTCTCTCCTTCGTAGCTGATTCAATTAAAGCGGTCCGTTCGGCCGTCCGCGTCGGCCCGAGCACCGCAGCTCGTAACCCTACGGCCTGCCACCGCTCCAGGGGGCTCGCGTTGCGTCATGCTCTGTCACATGATCGTAAGGTGGCGGACCGTGCGCGAAGCTGCCCGGGGACCGGTGGTCACCCATGCGCTGATCGCGGGCTGCGCGGTGGTGTTCGTCCTGAGTCCCGCGTCGGGGCTCCATCCCGTCCACGGAACCGGTGACGAGCTGCTGGCCGCGGGCACCGCGTACTTCAGGCGCTGGGGCGTGGTCCCGGACGAGCTCTTCACGAACACCCCGCGCGCCTGGCTGACACCGCTGACCGCGCTGTTCGTCCACGGCAGCTGGCTGCACCTGCTCGGGAACATGCTCTTCCTCTTCGTCTTCGGCGCGATGGCCGAGGAGAGGATGGGCCGTCCGGCGTTCCTCGTCTTCTACCTCTGTACGGGCTACCTGGCGCTGGCGGCGTACGCGGCGGCCAACGCGCAGTCCGCGCAGACGCTGGTCGGCGCGTCCGGCGCGATCTCGGCCGTCCTGGGCGCCTTCCTCTTCCTGCTCCCGCGGGCGAGGGTGACGAGCCTGTTCCCGTTCCTCTTCTTCCTGCCGCTGCGTTTCCCCGCCTGGATCGTGCTGCTGTTCTGGTTCACCCTCCAATGGGTGGCGGCCCACCGCGCCGACAGCGGGCCGGGGGTCGCCTATCTGGCCCACCTGGTGGGGTTCTCGCTGGGCTTCCTCTACGCATGGGCCCGCTATCGGGGTACGACTAGAGTGAGTCGACCAGCGACGGCCACCGAGGGAGACAGCCAGCCGTGATCACCGCGATCGTGCTCATCAAGACCAGCGTGGACCGCATCCCCGAGATCGCCGAGTCCATCGCCGCGCTGGACAGCGTCAGCGAGGTCTACTCCGTCACGGGGACGTACGACCTGATCGCGCTGGTCCGCGTGAACCGCCACGAGAACCTGGCCGACATCATCCCCGGCCGCATCAGCAAGATCCCGGGCGTCGAGGCGACGGACACGCACGTGGCGTTCCGCACGTACTCGCAGCACGACCTGGAGGCGGCGTTCGCCATCGGCCTCGACGCATAGCGCCGGCTGAGCAGGTGCCCTGCGGGCGGCTCGGCGGTTGGGCCTCGGCTTCGCCGGTGCCCTGCGGGCGTGCTCAGCGGTTCCGGCTCTGGCTCCGGTTCGGCTTTGGCTTTGCCGGGGTCGGGGAGCGGTGCCGGTCCGGGGTGTCTCCTCGGCTCGGCGCGGGCTGTTTGTCCCGGCCGGGAGCCTTGGTCGCGCCTCGTCCTGCGGG
>NZ_JBIVFO010000043.1:0-69158 GCF_044748225.1 Streptomyces sp. NPDC090021
AGGGCCTGTATTGAGTTGCCCCGCGGCGTCGCGGCGCCCGGCACGCACCCTCGGCGCACGAGCCGAATGTCCTAGTAGCTCCGCTACGAGGATATCGTCCCACACGCCGAGGGCACGCACCGAACGCCGCTCCTTGCTCCACGGGGCAACTCAATACAGGCCCTAGCGCAGGCGGACCACGGCCGCGTGGCCGGTGGTGCGTACGAGGCCGGTGAACGGGCCCCTGACCAGGGCCGCGTCGTACGGGCCCAGGGCGTGGCCCGGACCCCAGGAGGCTTCGAGCGCGGCCGCGCCGGCCAGGGAGACCACCAGCAGGGTCTCGCCGGGTTCGGCGGCCAGTCCGAGCCGGCCCCGTACGACGGCGGTCTCCGCCGTCGCCGCTCCGCGGCGGTACATCACGTTGAAGTTCACGACGGGGCCGGAGAGGAGCCGGCAGTCGGTGGGCTCGTCCCCGGCGAAATCCTGCGGTGCGAAACGTTCGTCCACGAGCCGGTGCGCGCCCGCCACCACGAGGTCCATGCCCGCGCCCTCGGCGAGGGTGAGGGTGCGGTCGATCCCGGGGAAGACCGAGAAGGGGCCGTCCGCCGACACCTCGGCGAGACTGGCCCGCCAGCGGAAGGACTCCATGTCCGCGTCCGCGGGCCAGGCGGCGATCTCACGGGTGACTCCCCCGCCGTTCTTCCACACCGTGGCGGGCCGGTCGGCCGCGCGCAGGACGCGGACGTCGCCGCCGCCGCTCACGCCGAGTTCCGCGTCAGCCGCTCCCGCAGCTCCTCGGTGTCGGCCAGGAACCACGTCTGGCGCCCCCGGTTGCACTCGCGGACGAAGTCCCGCAGCGCCGGGCTGGCGGCCGTGTGGCGGGAGATGTCACCGAGGACGACGATGCCCACCCGGTACTGGACGAACTTCTGGATGATCTCGCCCGCGACCCGGGTGCTCAGCCGGAAGAACGCCTCGTCGAACCGCTCGACGGGGATGACGGCCCATTCGGCGCCCTGGTAGGAGGCGTCTCCGATGAAGTCCAGGGCCTCGCGTTCACCCGCGATGGTCCCGCCCTCGACCGCGCACATCAGGACGGGCACGTCGTTGATCGTCTGAAGGGTGTCCACGGGGTCCGACACTAGCCCTTCTCCATCGACGGGCGCAGGCGGGCCAGCAGGGCGTAGAGCGTCGCGCTCTCGGCCTCGTCGAGGGTGTCGAGCGCGCCGTGAGCCGCCTGCATCTCCTCCCGTACGCGCCGGATGACCTGTCGGCCCGCGTCCGTGGCTACGACGTTCTTGACGCGCCGGTCGCCGGGGTCCGGTTCACGGCGCACCAGGTCGCGGGCTTCGAGGCGGTCCACGATGCCCGTCACGTTGGACGCGTCACAGACCAGCAGGACGGCGAGGCCACGCATGGGCACCGGGCCGTCCAGCTGGGCGAGGACGCGGGCCTGGGTGGGCGTGAGGCCGTGCTGTGCCGCGGCCGCGGCGAACTCGCGCCACTGGGCGGTGCCGATGGCGGCGAGCAGTTCCAGCAGCTGGACCTTCGTGGGGGCGGGGGTGACGGTCTCGCTCATGCCCGGAGCCTACTCAGGATGCTTGACATTATCAATTGTTTACTTGACTACCTCAAATATCGACCCCTACCTTCGATCGAGTTACTTGATGACATCAAACATCTGGGTTCCGAAGCTCCCCAGCTCCGAAACACGAAGAAGGTCCCCGCAGCCATGAGCACCCCATCCCCCGCAGCCCCGGCCTCCGCAGCCCCGGCCTCCGGGCGGCGGAACGAGACGGTCGTCGTCCTCGCCCTGAGCCTCGCCGCGATGGTCGTGTCGATGATGCAGACCCTGCCGGTCCCCATCCTCGGCCTGATCCGTGACGACCTCGGCGTCTCGACCGCCGACGTCAGCTGGGTGACCACCGCCACCCTGCTGTCGGCGGCGGTCTTCACGCCGCTCCTCGGCCGGTTCGGCGACCAGCACGGCAAGAAGCCCACCCTGGTGGCCGTCCTCGGGGTGATGGTCGCCGGTTCCGTCCTCACGGCCCTGGCCTCCTCGCTCCCGCTGCTGATCGTGGGCCGCGTACTCCAGGGCGCCGCCACCGCGATCTTCCCGCTCGCGCTGTCGGTGCTGCGCGAGGAGATCCGCCCGCAGAAGCTGCCCGGCGCGATGGCGCTGGTCAGCGGCACGCTCGCGTTCGGCAGCGGCCTCGCGCTCGTCGCGACCGGTCTGCTCACCTCCGGAGCCGACGCGGACTACCGCGACGCCTTCTGGATGGCCACCGGCCTGGCGGTCCTCGCCCTGCTCGCGGTTCTCGTCCTGGTGCCCGCCACCCGCACCAGGACGGGCGGGCGCACCGACTTCCTCGGCGCCCTGACCCTCGGCGCGGCACTGCTGCTGCTCCTGCTGGCGATCTCGCAGGGCCACGAGTGGGGCTGGACCTCCGGCCGTACGCTGGGCAGCTTCGCCGGCGCCGCCGTCATGGCCGCCGTGTGGGTGGTGGTCGAGCTCAAGGTCCGCGAACCCCTGGTCGACATGAAGATGTTCGTGCACCGCCCGGTGCTCATGGCCAACCTGGCCGGCCTCCTCGTCGGCTTCGGCATGTTCGCGAGCTTCCTCGGCGTCTCGTACCTCGTGCAGATGCCCGAGGCGCTCACCGGCTACGGCTTCGACGCGTCGATCCTGCGCGCCTCCGTTCAGTTCCTGCTGCCCAGCGCTGTCGTCTCGCTGCTGGCCTCGCCCGTCGGCGGACGGATCGTGCGCCACCGCGGGCCGCGCGTGGCCCTGGGCGTGGCCGCCGCGCTGGGCGCGGTCGGCTTTGCCTGGCTCGTCGTGGACCACGGCCACGCCTTCTCGGTGATCGGCGCCGGCGTGGTCGTCGGCGCGGCCGTCAGCTTCGGCTACGCCGCCATGCCCGCCGTGATCATGTCCAGTGTCCCTCCGCACCAGAGCGGCATCGCCAACGGCATCAACTCGATCTCCCGCTCGACGGGCAGCGCGATCGGCAGCGCCGTCGTCACGACGATCCTCGCGTCCAGGACCGTCGAGCACCTGCCCGCCGGGGTGCCCCCGCTGCCCGCCGAGTCCGGGTTCACCCTCACCTTCGCGATCGGGGCCGCCGCCTTCGCCCTCGTCGGGCTGATCGGCCGGCTCGGCCTGCGCGGCGGCCACCGTCCCGCCACCGCGGCCCCCGCGCGGCCCGCCGCGGCCGAACCGGCCGTGAGCGCCGAGCCCGTGAAGGCCGACGCCGCGGGCTGACCCCGCGACCGCCGACCCGACCGGCGGCCCGGCCGCCCGCCCCGCGTGTCGCTCGCGCCGGGCAGGCCGCCGGGCCTTGCATGGTGGGTGAATGAAGGCTACGGACGTCATCGCGGACGGGTTCGGTCGGATCCGGGAGGTCGTGCACGAGACTGTGGACGGGCTGCCGGCGGAGCTGCTGAACGCCCGGGTCGACCCCGCGGCGAACTCGATCACCTGGCTGGTCTGGCACCTCACCCGGATCCAGGACGACCACGTCGCGGCCGCGGCGGAACGCGAACAGGCATGGCGGGCCGGGGGCTGGGCGGACCGGTTCGGCCTGCCGCTGCCCGCCGCGTCCACCGGCTACGGCCACTCGGCGCGGCAGGCGGGCACGGTCCGGGTCGACTCGGGCGAGCTGCTCCTGGGCTATTTCGACGCGGTGCACGAACAGACACTGGACTTCGTCCGGGGGCTCGCGGCCGCCGGGCTGGACCGGGTGGTCGACGAGCGCTGGGACCCGCCGGTCACCCTCGGGGTGCGCCTGGTCAGCGTGATCGCCGACGACCTCCAGCACGCCGGGCAGGCGGCATTCGTCCGCGGCCTGCTGGAGCGGGGCCGGGACTCCTGAGCACCCTGCGGTCCGGCCGCACCACCCGGAACGCTCAAGTACGCAGATCTCACAGGACGGTTCGTGAGCTGATGTCTGCTTCCCGACCAGGGTGGGTGTGTCCGAGCTTTCAGCCGGCGAATCCTCGGAAGACGCCTTCGGGGTCTTCCCTGGCCACGTCCGCGAAGTCACCGAAGTCCAGGTTGGCGATCATCAGGTTCGCGTTCATCTCGTGGATCCCGTACGGCATGCGGCGGGCGGTGCGCAGGCCGGTGCCCGGCTTCTTCGCCGCTGTCTCGTCGGCGGGCCCTGCGTGAGCCGGCGCAACAGCTGCTGTTCCTGCGCCCGGAGCGGTGGTCCCCCGGACGGGGGACGCCGGGGCGCAGCACGCGCGGGGGCCGGGACCCGTCCGGGTCCCGGCCCCCGCCGCGCTCAGGCTCCGCTCGCGTCGAGCATCTCCTCGCGCTCCACGATCTTCACGCGCGCGCGGCCCTGGGGCTCGCCGAGGGCCTTCTCGGCGGCGTCCAGCCGGTACCAGCCCTCCCACGTCGTGTAGCGGACGCTGCGCCCGGCGAGGAAGGTCTCGACCGCTTCCGGCTCCGGCGAGGCCGGCGTGCCCAGACGGCCCTCCGCGTGGTCGGCGAGCAGGTTCGCGACGGTCTCGTTCGCGTCGCCCTTGGTGTGGCCGATGAGGCCGATCGGGCCGCGGCGGATCCAGCCGGTCACGTACGTCGACTGCATGGGGCCGCCGGCGTCGATCACACGGCCGCCCTCGTCCGGGACGGTACCGGTCGCCACGTCCCAGGGGAGCTTGGGCAGTTCGTCGGAGAGGTAGCCGACCGCGCGGTAGACGGACTGCACGTCCCAGTCGGTGAACCGGCCCGTGCCCTTGACGTTGCCGGTGCCGTCGAGCTCGGTGCGCTCGGTGCGCAGGCCGACGACCTTGCCGTCCTCGCCGAGGATCTCGGAGGGCGACTCGAAGAAGTGCAGGTACAGCTTGTGCTGCCGCTCGCCGATGTCGCGGATCGCCCAGTTCTCCAGGGTCTTGGCGACCATGTCGGTCTGCTTGTTCCCGCGGCGCTCTGCGATCGAGCCCTCGTCGTAGTCGATGTCCTCGGGGTTGACGATGACCTCGATGTTGGGCGAGTGGTCCAGCTCGCGCAGCTCCATCGGGCTGAACTTGGCCTGGGCCGGGCCGCGGCGCCCGAAGACGTGGACCTCGAGGGCCTTGTTGGCCTTGAGGCCGTCGTAGACGTTGGCCGGGATCTCGGTGGGCAGCAGTTCGTCGGCCGTCTTCGCGAGGATGCGCGCGACGTCGAGGGCGACGTTGCCGACGCCCAGTACGGCGACCTTCTCGGCCTCCAGCGGCCAGGTCCGCGGGACGTCCGGGTGGCCGTCGTACCAGGAGACGAAGTCGGCGGCGCCGTAGGAGCCGTCGAGGTCGACGCCGGGGATGTCCAGCGCGCGGTCGGCCGTGGCGCCGGTCGAGAAGATCACCGCGTCGTAGAAGGACCGCAGCTCGTCGAGGCTGATGTCGCCCGGGTAGTCGACGTTGCCGAAGAGGCGGACCTGCGGCTTGTCGAGCACCTGGTGCAGGGCGGTGATGATGCCCTTGATGCGCGGGTGGTCCGGGGCGACGCCGTAGCGGATCAGGCCGAAGGGCGCGGGCATGCGCTCGAAGATGTCTATGGACACACCGGGATCAACGGCGGCCTCGGACTTCAGCAGCGCGTCGGCGGCATAGATGCCGGCCGGGCCGGCACCGACGATTGCTACCCGCAGAGGGCGAGGCATGGCAGAGGTTCCCTTCGAGCGACGGCAAGGCGGATCAAGGTGGATCAAAGGGAACCCTAAGCGAAGGTAAACCTAACCCAGCACCCGGTGTCGCCTTATGACCCCATAACCAAATCTTATGACCTCCCCAAGCCCCTCTTGGGGGATCCAGGAACTCGCTGGTCAGCGCGTGCGGCGACTGTCAGACTGGAGCCGCTTGATCACTCCAGGAGGACGAATGGCTGACGAAGCAGGCACCCCGCAGGACGAGTCCCCGGCCGAAGCCGCCAAGCGCCGCTTCCGGGAGGCCCTGGAGCGCAACGCCGCGAAGGCCCACGCACAGCAGTCCCACCAGAACCGGGCCAAGGTCCAGGGCGCCAGCAGCGCCGCGAGCGGCAAGAACAAGAAGGTCCGCCGCAAGAGCGGCTGACCCGCCGGACCCCGGACCCCCGGACCCCCGGGCCGCCGCCACCGCCGCGGACCGGGGGTCCGGGGCGCCGGCCATTGGGCCACTCGGGTGAGGGAGCATAACCCCGGGCACCGTCGGCAGTTGATCAGCACGTCCCGCCGTGGGCAGCTATCTCACGCGACAGTGCGACCTAAGGATCCCCCAGATGCTCAAGAAGTTCATGGCCACCGCCGCCGCCACCGCCGCCGTCCTCGGCGCCGGTGCCGCCGCCGCCGCGCCCGCGATGGCGATCGGCAACGACAACGGCGTCAACACCGTGAACGGCAACGACTCGGCGCAGATCTACGGCAACCAGGAGACCCGCGGCAACCAGAGCCCGCAGCTCGGCGCCATCCAGGGCTCCCTCAACAAGCTCTGCGTCGGCCTGCCGGCCAAGGTCAACGCCCAGTCCCTGGTCGCGCTCATCGCCAACGTCGGCGTCCAGGACGTCCACGTCCTGTCCAACCCGCAGAACCAGCAGTGCGCCGAGAACTCCACCCAGGCCAAGGGTGACGAGTCCCTCTCGCACATCGCCAGCAACATCCCGGTCCTCTCCGGCAACCTCTCCGCCGGCAGCTGATCGGATCTTCCGCGCCGGTGCCACGCGTCACGCGTGGCACCGGCGCTTTCCTTTGGTCTAGACCTTGACAGGTTCAGACCATTCCGTTTCAGTGGGCGCTGTTGCCTCCACGGCAATTCCCCCCGCTGAAGGAGCAGTTACGTGATACGTGCGCTTCGCCGCCGAGCCCTCGGCCTGGTCGCCGCCGCGGCCGTCACGGCCGGTCTCGCCCTCGCCCTTCCCTCCTCCCCCGCCTCCGCCGCGGCCCCCTGCGCCTCCCCGTGGGCCTCCTCCGCCGTCTACACGGGCGGCATGAGCGCCTCCCACGGCGGCCGCAACTGGCAGGCCAAGTGGTGGACCCAGGGCGAGACCCCCGGCACCACCGGCCAGTGGGGCGTCTGGGCGGACCAGGGCGCCTGTGGAGGCGGTGGCGGTCAGGACCCGGATCCCGACCCGTCCGGATTCGTGGTCTCCGAGGCCCAGTTCCACCAGATGTTCCCGAACCGGAACCCCTTCTACACCTACAACGGCCTGGTCGCGGCGCTGTCCGCGTACCCGGGCTTCGCCAGGACCGGCGACGACACCGTGAAGCGGCGCGAGGCCGCCGCCTTCCTCGCCAACGTCTCCCACGAGACCGGCGGACTCGTCCACATCGTGGAGCAGAACACCGCCAACTACCCCCACTACTGCGACGCGACCCAGCCGTACGGCTGTCCGGCCGGGCAGGCCGCCTACTACGGCCGCGGCCCCATCCAGCTCAGCTGGAACTTCAACTACAAGGCGGCCGGTGACGCCCTCGGCATCAACCTCCTGGCCAACCCCTACCTGGTGGAGCAGGATCCGGCCGTCGCGATGAAGACGGCGCTCTGGTACTGGAACACCCAGAACGGCCCGGGCACCATGACCGCCCACGCGGCCATGGTCAACGGTGCGGGCTTCGGCGAGACCATCCGCTCCATCAACGGCGCCCTGGAGTGCAACGGCGGCAACCCCGCCCAGGTCCAGAGCCGCATCTCGAAGTACCAGAGCTTCACCCAGCTGCTGGGCGTCACCCCGGGCAACAACCTGAGCTGCTGACCCGGGGCTCAGGCGGTCACCGCGTGCGCAGCGCGGTGGCCAGCTGGGCCCGTGAGCGTACGTCGAGCTTCTGGTAGATGCGGGTCAGCCGGGCCTCGACGGTCTTGACGCTGAGGAACAGCTTCGCCGCGGCCTCCTGGTTGCTGGCGCCCTGGCTGACGAGCAGCGCGAGGCGGGTCTCGGCCTCGGTCAGGGCCGCGGCCGGGGAGACCAGGGCGCCTCCGGCCCCGTCACCGGGGGCCGGTTCCCGGGCGAGTGCGGCCCACGGGCCGGCGCCGGCCCGCTCGAAGACCTCGGCCGCGGCCCGGAGCGCCGCGCGGGCCGGTGCCCGGCGCCGACGGCGGCGCTCCACCCGGGCGAGGGCGAGCAGCGTACGGCCCCGCTCCAGCGGCAGCCGGAGGGCTTCGAAGCGCTGCGCGGTGTTCTCCAGCAGCCGGACGGCGGCGTCCGCGTCGCCCTGCGCGGACAGGCACAGGGCGGCGGCCCGGTCGAGGGCGGCGACGACGCCGGTACGGCCGAGCCCGAGGGCGACGTCGCGGACGGGATCGATCAGTCCGGCTGCTTCGCCGGGCGCGTCGGCGGCGATCAGGGCCTCGGCGAGCTCCCCGTGCCAGCGCAGGATCGAGGGGTCCACCACCTGCTGCGCGGCCTCCAGTTCGGCGACCTGGCGCAGGGTCGCGACCGCTTTCGCGGCCTCCCCCGTGGCCAGTTCGACCAGCCCGAGTGCGTGCAGGCTGCGGGAGAGGAAGACCTGGTCCTGCTCCTCCCGGGAGGCCTGGATGCCGCGACGCGCGTAGCTCTCGGCCCGTGCGAAACTGCCGCCCATGGTCTCGGCCATGGCCGCCACGTACCAGGCGGGGCCGGGCGAGAGGCCCGCCTCAATGGTCAGTTCCAGGGCCCGGCGGGCGTGGGCCGAAGCGGCCTCGCACCGGCCGCTGCGCAGTTCCACCTCGGTGAGGCTGCGCAGGACCTCGAAGACGTCCTCGGCGGAACCGGTGCGCCGTACGGCCGGCAGCAGCACCATCAGCTGGCGGCGGGCGTCGTCGAGGCGGTCGTCGAACAGGGCGTGCCGGACGGCGAGGTACTGCGGGGCGTTGCGCATGCCGAGCGGAACCTCGGGCGCGGGGAGGTCGAGCGCCTCGGCGAGGATCTCCTCGGCTCCCGCGTCGCCGAGGATCCGGCCCATGCGGGCCCGTACGGTCAGTGCCATGGCCTCGGCGGTCTGGTCGCCGCCCCGCGCGGCGAGGGCGCCGGCCTCGGCGGCGGCGTCGCGGGAGCGGACCGGGTCGCCGTCGCTGAGGTTGTGCTTCCAGGCGACCCTCAGCTGGACGGCGGCCTGCAGGGCCGGGTCGCCGGCGGCCTCGTCCATGGCGTACGCGAAGGTCTCGTCGAGCGTGCCGAGGGCCTGGCCCGCTGCGTCGATCACGGCGAGCCGGGCGCGCACCCGGTCAGCGGGCGAGGCGTCACGGGCCAGGACGGCCCGGGTGGCGCGGCGCGCGAGGTCGGCGCGGCCGGCCCAGCCCGCGTCCTCGGCGGCGGTGACCAGGCGGGCCAGTTCCTCGCCGGGCTGCGAGGACGGGGTGCGTTCTGCGGCGAGCAGTCCCAGTTCGGCGGCGAGGGCGCGCTGGCCGCGGCTGCGGCAGACCGCGGCGGCTTCGGTGATCTCCGCGGCGAGCGACTGGTCGGGGGTGTCGACGGCGAGCGCGCGGTGGCGTACGGCCTGGACGGGGTCGTCGACTGCGGCGGCCAGCGCCGCGTGCCCGGCGGCGCGTTCGGGCCAGCCCGCGTCGGCGGCGAGGGCGGTGGGCAGGGCGCCGGCGGTGAACTCGACGGTGCCGTCCTCGCCGACCCTGACCAGCGCGGCCCGTTCCGCCTCGGCCAGCTCCGCCTCGGCGTCGGGGCGGCCGGCCCGACGCAGCAGGGAGATGGTGGGGCGGGAGGCGAGGGCGGCGAGCAGCAGGGTGCGCCGGGCCTGGGCGGGGGCTCCGGCGAGGAGGCGGCGGGCGACCTCGCGCGCCTGTCCGGAGACGGGCAGGGGGTCGGCGTGGTGGGCGCTGCAGTCGCGGGCCTCGGCGGCTTCGGCCAGGGAGTGGCCGAGGGCCAGGGCGAGGCGCGGGTTGCCGCCGCTGGCCTGGTGGATGCGGCCGGCGAGGCGGGCGGGGAGGCCGTGGCGCAGGAGGAGTTCGGCGACCTCGTCGGCGCCGAGCGGGGGCACCCGTACGGCGGGGACGCCGGGGCCGCAGAGGGGTTCGCCGAGCGGGGCTCCGCCCTGGACGCGTTCGGCGGCCAGGACGCGCACGCGGGGCGGGGTGAGGCGCAGGGCGAAGCGGAGCAGGTCGGTGCTCTCGGCGTCGAGCCACTGGGCGTTGTCGATGACGAGGAGGACGGGCCGGCCTGCGGCGAGGGTGCGGAGCACCTCGACGACGGCCAGGCGCAGCGCGACGTGGTCACGGCCGGCGCGGGGGGCGTCGGCTTCCCGGCGCAGGAGCGCGATGGCGGTGCGCTGGGGGCCGGAGAGCTGTTCCAGGGCGGCCGCGGGCACGGAGGCCAGCAGGGCCGCGGCCGAGGCCTCGGGTATCCATTGGTCCGCGGCTTCGGGGGTGAGGCGGAGAACGCTCTCGTGGCGTGCCGCGGCCGCGGCCGCCACGGCGCGGACCACCTCGGTCTTGCCCGCGCCGGCGGGTCCGGTCAGGAGCGCCCGGCCGTGCGTGGTCAGTGCGCGGTCGACCGCCTTGATCAGTTCTCCGTGTCCGACACTTGTGTCAGCGTGCCCCGTCGCCGCCACCACGCACAGCCACCAGCCTTCCCGTCCCCACTCCTGGGCCCTTCCTGTGAGAGGCGAGAATACGAGGTCGGGCGGCAGGTGGACCCGGATTGTGACGCAGAATTCAGTCACTCGACGCGGAAAACCCGGCGGACCTGCCGATACCCGAAGTATCGGCAGGCCCGGGGATTCGCTTGGTCCGTACTATCTCTGCGTCAGGCGGAGTTGGTGCCGGACCCCGAGGCGGTGGGAACCGTCTCAGAAGGTGAGATTCCAGGAGTCGATCTTGCCGATGTCGCCGCCGGCGTTGTCGTTGACCCGGAGCTTCCAGGTGCCGTTCGCGACCTCGGAGGAGGCGTTGACGGTGTAGACCTGGTTGATGTTGTCGGCGCTGCGGCCGGAGCGGTTGTGGACCGTGTAGACGGAGCCGTCCGGCGCGATCAGGTCGACCTTGAGGTCACCGATGTAGGTGTGGACGATGTTCACGCCGACCTTGAGGGTGGCCGGGGCGTTGCCGGTCACGCCGCTGACGGTGAGGGGGCTCTCCACCGTGGTGTGGTCACCGATGGCGACGTCCGCGGTGTTCTCGAAGTACGTACCGGCCGGCGGGGTCGAGGTCACGGCGGCGACGGTCGCGGCCGCGTCGGCGAGACCGGTGCCGCAGCCGCCGGTGCAGGTGCCGGCGAGCGGGCGGGCGTTGTTCTTGATCGCCGCCTCGATCTGGGCCGGGGTCAGCGCGGAGTTCGCCGACTTCAGCAGCGCGGCGAGGCCCGCGACGTGCGGGGCGGCCATGCTGGTGCCCTGGTAGGGCTTGTAGATCTCGGCGCCCGGGGTGGTGGTACCGGCGTTCAGGGTCGAGAGGATGGCGTTCTCGGGGGTGGTGACGGTGCCGGGCGTGTCGGTGGCGCGGCGGGTCTCACCGCCCGGGGCGGCGATGTCGACGCTCGCGCCGTAGTTGGAGTAGTACGAGCGGTCACCGGCGCGGTTGCTGGCGGCCACGTTGATCACGTTGTTGCAGCTGGCGGGCGAGAAGCCGGCCGCGTCGGCGTTGCTGTTGCCGGCGGCGACGACCACGGTCGTACCGCGGGCGACGGCCGCGTTGATGGCGTTCTGGTAGCTGGTGCCGCAGGCGCCGGGGCCGCCGAGGCTCATGTTGATGACCTTGGCCGGGGTGGCGTTGGCCGGCACGCCGGCGACGGAGCCGCCGGACGCCCAGGTGATGGCGTCGACGATGTCCGAGGTGGAACCGCCGCACTTGCCGAGGACGCGGACGTGCTGGACCTTCGCGCCGTAGGCGATGCCCGCGATGCCCTTGGAGTTGTTCGTGGCCGCGGCGATGGTGCCCGCGACGTGGGTGCCGTGCCAGGACGAGGTGCCGGCCTTGGAGTTGAGGCCGCATTCGCCGTCGGTGGCGTTCCAGTCGCCCTCGTCGGCGGGGTTGCTGTCGCGGCCGCCGCCGTCACGGGCGTAGGTGGCGCTGCTGATGAAGTCGTAGCCGGCGACCGTGTTCGCCGCGAGGTCCGAGTGGGCGACGTAGCCGGTGTCGATCACGGCGACGGTGACGCCGGAGCCGGTGGTCTTGTCCCAGGCCGCGGGAACGTTCATGCCCGCGGTGGACTCGAAGAGGTCCCACTGCTTGGCGTACTCGGTGTCGTTCGGGGTCACGGCCGTGGCGTAGGCGCGGGTGTCCGGCTCGACGTAGGCGACGTCCGGGTCGGCGCGGAACTGGGCCATCACGTCGGCGGCCTCGGCCGGCGCGACGGTCCCGCCGAGGTTGACCAGCGCGGCACCGGTGCCCAGGCGGCGGTCGAACTTCGCCTTCTTGCCGGCCTTCTTCCCCTTGGCGGCGGCGTCGTCGGCGGCGGCGGCGTTGGAACTGGCCTCCGTGGCGGAGGACTTGTATCCGACGATCAGGTTCTCGACAGGCGCCGTGACGGCGACCGTGGCGGCGGGGGCCGGGGCGGGGTTCTCGACCGCCACGGCCACGGAGGCGGTCGCGGTGCCGGCGAGCAGGGTGACGGACATGGCCACCACGGATATCAGCCTGCGTCTCGTTGCGTGCACGTGATCCCTTTCGAGGGCCGTTTCCGGGCAGGCCGGAGCGGCCGGTCGGTGCAGTGTGGGGGTGGTTCCGGCGGCTGCGGGGCCGGGAGCGAGTTGGTCGGTCTCGCCCCGGCTGCCGCCGCACGCCACGTTGTCCCGGCCGCAACGGCGAGGCAGGGGCAACGGCGGTCCCGGCTCGCTTCCCCCGGTGGGAGGCCTACACGCCATGTGGGGTTGGAGTGTGTACCACCCGGCCTGGGGAGGATCGCCGGTGGGCAGACAGTAGGCAACGCGGAGGTGAACCGGATACGGGGAAAACCCTTGTCCGCCCCCCGCGACTACCCCCGGGGGCCCCTCAGCAGGGGGTGTGATCAGGCCTTATTCCGGTGCGTGCCGGCCACTGGCGGCCGAGGGCCGGCCCGGTGGGCGGGGGTGGTGCTCAGGGCGCCTCCCCGTGGCGCGGGAAGAGCCTGCGGAAGTACGTCCAGCTCGTCTCGTTCGGTTCGCTCCACTTCTCCGGTGCGTGTGCGAACTCGGGGTGGTGGGCGGCGATGTAGGCGCGGGTGCGTTCGGGGACCTGGGCGTACGCGTCCAGCTTGCGGCCGCGGCAGTGGAAGGTGAGACCGCCGGGGCGTGCACCCTGTTCCATCCAGGGCAGCCACGGGGACATGCGGGTCCAGGACATCGTCGCCGGGACGCTCACCTCCTCGGTGGTGAGGGCCGTCGCGGGTGCGAAGAACTGGAAGAGCTCCAGCGCCCGGTAGGTGTCGTCGGCCGAGTTGTCCGGGTACTCCTCGACCGGCAGCGGCGAGGGGTAGGCGAGCGGGATCTCCAGGCTGAAGCAGATCCGGTCGCCCAGGTCGGTCACGGGGATCGGGAAGGGCCGCCACTGCTGGTTGGCGGGGTCGTTCCAGACGTGGACCACGGGTTTGTCCTGCCAGGTCTCCATGATCTCGCGGGTCGCCGGGTCCAGGTAGAACGCGGCCTCCCGGGACAGCAGCCGGTAGCCGCCCGGCTCCTCGTCCGCCACGAGGCGCGCGACGTTGAGCCCTTCGAAGCCGAAGAGCCGCCGGTAGGGCTCGCCCGGTGCCCAGGAGTGGACGTCGCCGGTCCACCAGTAGGTGACTTCGCCGCCGTCGAGTCGGGCGCGCGTGCGGGCGAACGCGTGCAGGAGTTCGGCGGGGGTCGCGGCTGCTGTCATGCGCCCAACTGTGTCCCGTCACCTCCGGGCCGGACAAGCGCTCCCTCGGACAGCACCGGCCACGCAGTGGTGGCCGATGACGGACGATCAGGTTCTTTCGGCCGCCATGAGGTGGCGTGCGCCCCGCACGGGTGGAGGTGAGTTAGTCGCCCTCCTCGACGCGGCGCACGGTTGGAGGAGTACCCGCGGGAGGCCGAGGGCGTCGTCGCCCGGATCCTGCGGGCTCCCGTCGGGGGCTGACGCGGCGAACCGCCACGCGTCACCGGACGGCCCCGTCGGAACGCACGAACCCGGCGCGGCGACCGTCATGCGGATGCCAGGTTGACGCCGGGGTCGCCACCGGTAACCGTGACCGCCATGGGGAAAGAACGCCGCCTGCTCGCTCTCGTCATCTGCCTGCTCCTGGCCGGTGGGCTGACCGCTGCGGTGGTGGGTGCCCAGCGCTCCGCCGGTCCGCACGCGGGAGCGGCGGCCGCCGGTCCGGCGCCGTCCGACTACGTGGACATACACGACGTTCCTCCCGTCCCACCCGCCGCTCCCGCCACGCCCGCCGACCCGGGCGGCGGATCGCCGGGGTCGATGGTGGTGGACTGCGGCCGCAACGAGCGCATGCACTACAACGAGGACAACCTGGTGGTCTCGCCCGGCCTGCGGTCCGGCGCCCACCACACGCACTCCTACGTCGGCAACCTGTCCACCGACGCGATGTCGACCGACGACTCGCTGGCCGCCGCCGCCACGAGCTGCGCGGGCGGCGACCGGTCGACGTACTACTGGCCCGTCCTGCGCCGCCTGGACCGTCCTGGCGCACGCCCGCACGAGAGGTCCGCGGGGCACGGCAACGCCGGCGAGATCGTGCCCGAGGCCACGGTCCGCGTCGAGTTCCGGGGCAACCCGGTGAGCAAGGTCGTGGCGATGCCGCCCTTCCTGCGCGCGATGACGGGCGACGCGGTGGCCCACACCGCGCAGAGCGACGCCCACGTCCGCGCCCGCTGGGGGTGCTCCGGCTCCCCCGACCGCTCCACCACCCGCTACCCGCGCTGCCCCGAGGGCGACCGCGTCACCCGCACCCTGACCTTCCCGAGCTGCTGGAACGGCCTCGACACCGCGAGCGCCGGGCACCGCTCGCACCTGCTGTTCCCCGGGGGCAACGGCGTCTGCCCCACCGACACCTTCCCGGTGCCCGAGTTGCGCGTCTCCCTCGCCTACGCGGTCCCCGCGGGCGTGCCCGTGGCGATCGACTCCTTCCCCGAGCAGCGGCACAGCCCCCGGACGGACCACGCGATGTTCGTCAACGCGATGACCGGGCCGCAGATGGACACCGTCGTCGGCTGCCTCAACGAGGGCCGCACCTGCCGGACTTGAACCCTCCACCCCTCGCGTGACGCAGGTCACATGAACCGTTTCGGCTCCGCCGGCGTGTTCCGACCGCACCACGCAAGCGAGGAAGACGGAGAGGGTGAGATGGCCGGACCACTGTGGCCCCGCACTCGGCGGGGCTCGACCGACGAGGCACTGATCAAGTCCGTGTACGAGGAGCACGGCCACGCCCTGCTCGCGTACGCCACCCGGCTGACCGGGGATCGGTCCGCTGCCGAGGACGTCGTGCAGGAGACCCTGATACGTGCCTGGCGGCACTCCGAGGTCCTCGTGAACGGAAAGGGCTCGGTGCGCGGCTGGCTGCTCACCGTGGCCCGTAACATCATCACCGACCGGTACCGGGCCCGGGCCGCCCGGCCGCCGGAGGTGTCCGGTTCGGCGGCGGCTCCCCCGGTGGAGGCGGACCACGCCGACTCCGTGGTGGACAGCATGACGGTGCTGGGGGCCCTGGACAGGCTGTCCCCGGAACACCGGGACGTGCTGAAGGAGTTGTACTACCGGCAGCTCAGCGTGGCGGAGGCCGCCGACACCCTCGGCATCCCGGCGGGTACGGTCAAGTCGCGTTCGCACTACGCGCTCAAGGCCCTGCGCGACGTCTTCAGGGACGACGGACTCCGGGAGGGCGGTACAAGAGACGGAAAACGATCGGGCAGGCCGCCCCAGCAGCCGGCCGGACTGCGTGAGGTGGTGGCATGAACCGGCAGCGGCACGAGGAGGAACTGCTCGGCCCGTACGTACTCGGCGTCCTGGACAACGAGGAGGTCCGCCGGGTCGAGGGACACATGAGCGGATGCGTGCAGTGCCGGGAGGAGGTGGCCGCGTTGCGCGAGATGGAGGCGGCACTGGGCGAGGTGCCCGAGGAGGCGTTCCTCGACGGACCGCCACAGGGCGGTGACCTGCTGCTCCAGCGCACCCTGCGGCAGATGCGGGGCGAGCGTGCCGGTGCGGCACGCCGTCGGGCGGGGTTCACGGGCCTGGCGGTGGCCGCCTCGCTGGCCGCCGTGTTCTGGGCCGGTACGCAGCTGGGTGCGGGCGATCCGGACCCCGTCGCGCTGCCCGTACCCCCGTCGCCGACCGCCTCGGCGGATCCCTCTCCCCCGCCGAAGGGGACCACGCTGCACTCCGCGACCGATCCGGGCACCGGCGCGCGGATGACCGTACAGATGACCCCGGCGACCAAGTGGGTACGGTTGCGGGCGGCGGTCACGGGAGTGCCGCAGGGCGAGCGCTGCCGGCTGATCGTGGTCTCCAAGGACGGCAAGCGCACCACTGCGGGCAGCTGGGTCGTGGGCAGCCAGGAGAACGGCGAGGCCAAGGGCGCCGGGCTGGACGGCTCGGCGGCTGTCGACCGGGCCGACGTCAAGGCGGTCCTGGTCGAGAACGAGTCCGGCAGGACCTTCGTGTCCGTCCCCGTGTGACCTTCCCCGTGTGGCCTTCTGACTGCGGGCCTCGGGGCGGATGTGACGGAGCCCGGGAGCATATCCAGCTCCCGGGCTCCTGTCGTGCCACCCGATTGCGCACACCGGCACGTTCAAGCGTCGCGGATCATTCTGAGATCGACGTGTTCCACCTTTGAACTACCGCGCCATGCACGAGGCGCAGGAGGCGCCCGGTAGGACGTGGGCCCGACCGCACGGTTGAGGTGCACCGACCAGGACGGGTCGTCCACCGGCCGGGCCCGCTGCTCGGGGCCTGCTTCGGCGTTCTGCGCGAAGGCGACCCGGAGCTGACGGTCCGGAGTGGACCGCAATGGCCTCGACGACCTCCTGCGGCAGCACCGCGCGCCGCGGAACCGGGTGTCTCGCGCACTCGTCCTCATGGCCGGGCAGCCGCAGCAGCACGTCCGCCAGTGCCGCCCGTTGACCGCCGGCGCGCACAACTGCCCGGTCCACCGGTCGCATCTGTCCCCCTGTGTCCCCCGCCGAGCCGAAACGAGCCGCCCAGCGAGGAAGCCCACAGGCGGACCGATCATCACATTGCGGTCCATGACATCCTGTGACGTCACGACTCGCCGGGCGGATTCGGCGGACGTCCGGGATTTTGAGGAAGGTCGATGAGGCTCTGCTTCCTGGTGGAGGAGCACTACCGCCACGACGGTATGCCGAACGAGGTGATCGGACAGCTGACCGCGTGGGGGCACCGCGTGGACGTCGTGCGGCCCGGCGGCTCACTGCTGCGCATGACCGAGGTGGTGGACACGGGTGCGCACGACGCCTGGGTGCTCAAGACGGTGTCGGGCGGCCCGGGGCTCACCCTCCTCGAAGCCGCCGCCGCAGCGGGGCTGACCACCGTCAACGACGCCCGCTCGATCCGCGGAGTACGGGACAAGGCGCTGGCCGCCGCCATCGGGCGCGACCGCGGCCTCCCGCTGCCGCCCACGTACGCCGTCGCCCGCCCCGAATTGCTCAGGGAGATACCGGCGGCCGAGTTCCCCCTCGTCGTCAAGCCCGCCGACGGCAGCTCCGGGCGGGCGGTGCACCTGGTGTCCTCGCCCGAGCGGCTGGAGACGCTGCTGCCCGCGCTCACGGGCGAGGGCATGCTCATCGCCCAGCCGTACGTGCCCAACTCGGGCACGGACATCAAGGTGTACGCGGTCGGCGGGGAGTTGTTCGCGACCGAGCGGTGCTCCCCGCTGCGCCCCGACCCCTCGGTCCGTGAGCGCCGCGTCCCGCTGTCGTCCGAGGTCGCCGCCATCGCCGCCGAGGTGGGGGCGGTCTACGGACTCGACCTGTACGGGGTGGACGTGCTGCTGGGGCCCGACGGACCGGTGGTCGTCGACGTCAACGACTTCCCGAGCTTCCGTCAGGTACCGGACGCTGCGGCGCGGGTGGCCCGCGCCGTGCTGGGGCTGGCACGGGCCGGCGGCGTCCCCGCGACGCCCGCGACACCGGCACCCGCGACACCCGCACCCGCACCCGCGACGACGGCCCCCGTGGCGCTCCCGTACACGCTCCCCCTGTCGATCCCGGTCCGGACACCACCGGCGCAGATCTCCGCGGCGGCGGGTGACACCGTATGAGGATCGGCCTGATCACCCCGGAGCCCGGACACCCGCTGCTGGCGGACACCACCGCGCTCCTCGCCCCGGGGCACGAGGTCGAAGCACTGGACCCGGCCGCCGTCGGCGAGGCACCCCCGCCCCTGGCCGACGTGTACCTGCTGAAGTCGCGCACGCCGCAGGCGCTGGGACTGGCGCGGCAGCTGGAGCGGAAGGGGGCGCCGGTGGTCAACACCGCGGCGGCCACCGCGCTGTGCCAGGACCGCACGGAGATGGCCGGGCTCGCCCTACGGGCCGGTCTGCCGTTCGCGGCGACCCGTACCGTCGGCACCCTGGGGGCATGGGCGACCACCGCACGGCCGTCCGCCCCCGTGGTGGTCAAGAGCCGGCTCAGCCGACGCGGCGACCTCGTCGCCCGTGCCGACGACACCGCGGAGCTGCGGGAGTTGGCACGGCAGTGGCCGCGGGAGCCGGTCGTGGTGCAGACGTACGCGCCCAACAACGGGTGGGACCACAAACTGTGGGCCATCGGCGACCGGGTCTTCTCGGCCCTGCGCCGCTCCGAGCTCTCCCCCGGCGGACGCGGCCCCACGCACCCCCTCGCCCCCGGCGAACTCCCCGACGGCTGGGCCGATCTGGTGCGGCGGGTCGGAACGGTATTCGCACTGGACGTCTACGGCGTGGACATCATCGACACCGGGGGCGGGACGCCCCTGATCGTGGACGTCAACGCCTTCCCCGGCATCCGCGGCCAGTCCGGCGCCCCGGAAGCCCTCGCCGTCCTGGCCCTGCGGCGGGCCGCGGCCGGGCGCGCCTGACCCGCCCACCCGGCAGGTCCGGACGGGGGAATGCGGGCCCCGGGGCGCCCGCGGCCCGGTGTCGCGGCGCGGACGGGCGGCCGGCACGGTGAGGATCGGGGCATGGGCGTCGTCCTGCCGGTCCTCTTCGCGCTGTTCGCGGCCTTCAGCAACGCGCTGGCCACCGTGCTACAACGGCGGGCCGCGCTCACCGTGCCGCAGAGCGAGGGCTTCCGCCCCGGTCTGGTCCTGGACCTGCTGCGCCGGCCCGTCTGGGTCGTGGGCATCCTCGCCGTGATCGCCGCGGGGGCCGGGCAGGCCGCGGCCCTGGCCACGGGCGCGCTGGCCCTCGTACAGCCCCTGTTCGTGCTGGAGCTGCCGCTCGCCCTGCTGATCGCCTCCCTGCTGGCCCGGCAGCGGCTGCCGGGGGCGCTGTGGCTGGCCGTGGCGGGGGTGGTGGCCGGACTCGGGGTCGCGCTGGTGGCCGCCTCGCCCGCGGGCAACCGGACCGACGTACCGGCCGAACGGTGGGTGGTGGCGCTGCCGGCCTGCGCGGTGATCGTCGCGCTGCTCGCCTTCGCAGGCCTGCGGCGGCCGCCCGGCCGTTCCCGGGCCGGCTGCCTCGGCGCCGCCACCGCCGTCTGCTACGCGCTCACGGCCGCCCTGATGAAGTCCTCCGTGCACGCCCTCGACGAACACGGCATCGGTGCGTTCTTCACCGCGTGGGAGACGTACGCCTTCGGCGCGAGCGGCATCTGCGCCCTGCTGCTGCTCGAACACGCCATGCAGGGCGGGCCGTTGGTGGCCTCGCAGCCCGCTCTGACCCTCGGCGACGCGAGCATCAGCATCGCGCTGGGAGTGGTCCTGTACGAGGAACACCTGCGGTCGGGCTGGTGGTTGCTCCCCCAGCTCCTGGGCGTGGCCCTCGTCTGCGCCGGTGTGTTCGCCCTGGCCCGGGCGGGCGAGGACGCACCGTGACCACAGGCCCGGATACCCCTGCTGCGAGGGCCGGATGTGGTTCCGCGGGCCCGCCGCCGGCGCCCGACCGGCCGCCGCTGCCCGCCTGGAAGCCGACCCCCTTCGCCCCGAAGGACCCGTCGATCCCGAGCTACACGGTGCCTCCTCCGATGCGTTGCTCCGTCCCCTTCCCCCTCCCCGTCTCTCGGGACGCCCCGGGCCATGGGGTCCGCGCGTAGGGGCCGGAGAGCAGGTGGCCCGCGCCCGGAGCGACGGCGTCCAGGTCCAGGGCACGGAGCATCTGGTGGGCGGTGCAGACCGCCGCGGACACGACGGGCTTGCCCAGGAGCTGTTCGGCCTCCTCGATGGCGCCGAGCGACGGCATCTGCACGCACGCCGAGAGGACGACCGCGTCCGCGTCCGTGTACTCCAGTGCGCGTGCGAGGCCCGGGAGCCGGGCCGGGTCGTGGGCGGCGACGTCGAGGTTGTCCGGGATCTCCAGGGCCTCGTAGTCGAGCACCTCGATCCCTTCGTGGGTGAGGTAGTCCACGACGGTCCGGGTGAGCGGCCGCATGTAGGGCGCCAGCAGGGCGATCCTGCGGGCGCCGATGGTGTGCAGCCCGTGGACGAGGGCTCCGGCGCTGGTCACGACGGGGGCGGGGGCGCCGTTCTCGGCGGTACGGGCGTGCAGACGCTGCTCGGAGGTCCGGTGGTAGCCGAGGCCCGTGCTCATGATGGCGACCAGGCAGGCGTAGCCGAGTACGTCGACCCGGGCGTCGGAGAGCTCGGCCGCGCAGCGGTCGGAGTCGGCGTCCATGGCCCTGAGCTGTTCGGGGGTCACGTGGGTCATGCGCATGCGGCTGGAGTGGAAGGTGAAGCGTTCGTCGGGTGCGACGGCCTGCCGTGCCCGGAGGATGGCGGGCACCTCGGTCTCCATGGTGACGTTGGAACTCGGCACGATCTGGCCGATGCGGTAGGTACGGGGTGACACGGGGCGGCTCCTCTTGGCCGGGTGGGGTGCGCGGGGTCGGGGGCGGGGGCGGGGTCGGGGTCGGGGGCGGGGGCGGGGTCGGGGTCAGCGGGCGTCGACGACGGGGTTGGTGAGGGTTCCGATGCCTTCGACCGTGGCCTCGACGGTGTCACCCGGGTGCAGGAACTGCGGCGGGACCATGCCGGCGCCCACGCCGGACGGCGAGCCGGTCGCGATGACGTCGCCGGGTTCCAGGGTCATGCCGGAGCTGATGTCGGCGATGAGCCGGGCGATGGGGAACAGCATGTGCCGGGTGTTCGACTTCTGCTTGGTGACGCCGTTGACGCGCAGCGAGAGGTCGAGGGCCATGGGGTCGTGGATCTCGTCACGGGTCACGATCACCGGCCCGAAGGGAGCGTAGGAGTCCTGCCCCTTGGAGAAGAACCACTGGCCGGAGCGCCGCTGGTCGCGGGCGCTGATGTCGTTGAGGATGCTGAAGCCGAAGATGTGCCCGTACGCCTCCTCCTCGCTCACCTTGAAGGCCGTGCGGCCGATGACGACGGCGAGTTCGCATTCCCAGTCCAGCTGGGTGGTCAGGTCGGCGTTGTGCAGGATCGGCTGTCCGGGGCCGGTGACGGCGGTGGCGGGCTTGCCGAAGAGGACGGGGCGCGGCGGCAGGTCCTTGTCGGTGTCGAGGCTGCGGCTGGACTCCTCGACGTGCTCGATGTAGTTGAGGCCGACACCGATGATCTTGCCGGGGCGCAGTGGGGCGCGCAGGTTCACGTCCTCCAGGCGGTGCACGGCCTCGGCCGGCCGGGCGGCCGGGTCGGCGGCGAGCAGCTCCCGGGCGGTCTCCCACGCGGCCGGGCCGGCCTGGACGAAGGAGAGCAGGTCGTGCGGGAGCGGTACGCCGGCCCGGTCGGCCAGGACCGCGAGGTCCAGTACGGTGCCGTCGGTCTCGGCGCCGAGGCGTTCGACGGCTCCGGTGGGATCAGTGGGACCGGCGGGGTGGGCGGGGCCGGCGGTGAAGGTCAGCAGGCGCATGCTGGGGCTCCTCGTGGTTCAGGGGGCGGTGACGGGCTGGTGCCCGCCGTTGTCGGCGTACGCCTCTTCCCGGTGGAATCCGAGCGAGCGCATGACGGGGAAGTCGTTGAAGGAGAAGAGGCAGGCGTCCTCGGCCGGGTCGAGGTTGTGGTGCTCGTGCCAGGCCCAGGAGGGGACGCAGAAGATGTCGCCCTGCTTCCACTCGAAGCGCCGTCCGGCGATTACCGAGACGCCGCGGCCCTTGGCGGCCGTGTAGATCACCGAGCCGGTGTGGCGGTGGGCCAGGGTGGCCTGGCCGGGGCGCAGGAGCTGCATGTGGGCGCCCATGGTGGGCATGACGGGGCCGCCCGTGACCGGGTTGGTGTATTCGGCGATGATCCCGTCGTACGGGGAGCCTTCGGTGGCCCGGGCCAGGTTCCGCAGGGCTTCGTAGGTGGGCTCCCAGGGGTAGGCGAGCAGGGGCGAATGGGGCCGGGTCCACTGCTGCGCGCCGTGGGGCAGCAGGTTCGCCCCGTAGGTGAGGACGGAGGAGTTGATGACCTTGCCGGGGGTCTGGTGGAGGTCCGGGTGGACCTCGTAGAAGCCGGCGTCCAGGGCGTTGACCAGCGGGATGTCGAGGCCGTCCTGCCAGATGACGGGCGCGTCGTCGGCGTCGTTGCCGTGTTCGTGCCAGGTGCCGTTCGGGGTGATGGCGAAGTCGCGGGGGCCGACCTTGAGCTTCTGGCCGTCGACGATCGTCCAGGCGCCGGTGCCCTCGTGGACGAAGCGCAGTGCGGCGGCCTGGTGGCGGTGGGCGGTCATGGCCTCGCCGGGGCCCATGATCTGCAGTCCGGTGTAGAGGAGTCCGGCGGCGGCGCTGACGTCCTTACGGCCGGGGTTGACGAGCATGACGACGCGGCGGCCGGCGTCGTCGGCCCGGACGAGGCCGAGGGCCTTGTGGACGAGGGGGCGCAGGTCGTCGTAGCGCCACAGGACGGGCACGGACCTGGGCTGCGGGTACCAGGGTTCGATGTCGTTGGCGACGGTCCACAGGGCGCCCGCGTCGAGTGCGCCGAGCTCGTCGTAGTAGGCGGTGAGTTCGGGGGTGTCGGACACGCGGGCGCGGCCGAGTACGGTGTCGTCCTGCTCGATGGTCATACGTCCTCCTCGGGTGTGGCGGTGTCGGTGAACGGGGTGGTAGGCGGCACGGTGAAGGTCACGGGTGGCCGGGGGCGGTTGTCGACTTCGAGGCGGAAGACGTCGAAGCGGTTGTAGTGGCCGGTGATGTCGTGCATCTGCCGGGGCCGGATGCAGCGGGCGAGGTCGATCTCGGCGTAGACGATGCCCTCGTCGTCCACGAGGGGTTCCGTCACCGGGCGGCCGTCGGGGCCGAAGACGCCGGACAGGGCGCTGCGGGGGCGGGTGAACAGCTCGCGCAGTTCCTCGTCGTCCCCGGCGACGGCGTCCACGATCTCCGGGGAGACGGTGGAGCAGGCGACGACGGAGAAGACCTTGCCCTCGAAGCTGTGGGCGGCGGTGCGGACGGCGATGGCGTCGGCCATGTCGTAGTCGGCGGGTGCGACGGGCAGGGCGATGTAGCAGGAGGCGTGCACGAGTTCGCCCTGGGCCAGGAGCGTGAAGCGGGCCAGGGTGTTGGTGTTCTCGCCGCAGGCCAGGGCGCCGAGCGGGCCGATCGGGGTCGGGTGGACGACCAGGGAGCTGCCGTCGCCGCCGGTCCAGGTCAGCTTCTCGGCCCAGGTGGGCACCAGTTTGCGGTGGACGCCGAGGAGTTCGCCGTCGGGGCCGATGGTGAGCAGGGTGTTGTAGAGGACGCCGAGGCTGTGCGCGGCGCGCTCGTTGACCCCGATGACGAGGACGACACCGTGCAGGCGGGCCGCCGCGCGCAGGGCGTCGACGTGCGGGCCGGGGATGTCGACGGAGGCCCGTTGGAGGCGCTCGAACCAGGGGGAGCCCTGGACCGGGTTCATCGTCCAGTTCCAGTAGGGGTAGCCGGGGACGAACACCTCGGGGAAGACGACGAGGCGGGCGCCGTGGGCGGCGGCCTCCGCGATCAGGGCGACGGCCTTGTCGACGGTGGCGGCGGGGTCGAGGTAGACGGGCGCGGCCTGGACGGCCGCCGCCGTGAACCGGGGCAGGTCGCCCCCGCCCGCGCCCCCGGCCAGGGGCGCGGGCGCGGGTGTGGATGCGGGTCCGGATCCGGATCCGGATGTGGATGTGGATGTGGTCATGAGCGTCTCCGCTGGGCGTGGACGGGTGCGGCGGCGGCGCGGGGCAGCCAGCGGCGGTGGACGGACGCGGCGGGCTGCCGCAGGAGTTCGAGCCGGGGCGGGATCCGGTCGGTCCGGGCCGAGGGGGGCCGGCCGCTGCCCGCCCGCCAGGCGCGCGCCCAGGGTGCGGCCGGGCCCTGGTAGCCCTGGGCGGCGGCCGCGTGCAGGGTCCACAGCGGGTCGTGGAGCTGGGCTCGCCCGACGCCGCACAGGTCCGCCCGCCCGGCCAGGATGATCGAGTTCACGTCGTCGTAGCTGGAGATCGCGCCGACGGCGATGGTGGGGACGCCGGTGGCGTTGCGGATGAGGTCGGCGTACGGGGTCTGGTAACTGCGTCCGTAGCGGGGCCGTTCGTGGGAGACGACCTCGCCGGTGGAGACGTCGACGGCGTCGGCGCCCGCCTCGGCGAGGGCGCGGGCGATGCAGACCGCCTCGGCCTCGCTGGTGCCGCCCTCGGCCCAGTCGGCGGCGGAGATGCGTACGAGGAGGGCCTTGCCGGCCGGCCACACCTCCCGTACGGCGCGCAGCACTTCGAGCGGGAAGCGCAGTCTGCCGGTCAGGTCGCCGCCGTAGTCGTCGGTCCGCAGGTTGGTGAGCGGGGACAGGAATCCGGAGAGCAGGTGGCCGTGGCCGTACTGCAGTTCCAGTGCGTCGAAGCCGGCCCGGTCGGCACGCCGGGCCGCGCTCACGAAGTCGCCCGTGACGGCGTCCATGTCGGCGCGGTCGGCCTCGCGCGGTACGGGACTCCGCTCGTCCCAGGCCAGGGCCGAGGCGGCGATCGGCTGCCGGTCGCCGCCAACGGCGCAACGGCGGCCGGCGTGCGTGAGCTGGATACCGAGGCAGGTGTCGGACTGGCCGTGGACGAAGCCGGTGACCCGGCGCCAGGCCGCTTCCTGTTCGTCGGTCCACAGGCCGGGGCAGCCGGGGGTGGCCCGGCCGTCGGCGCTGACGGCCGTCATCCCGGCGAGGACGAGGCCCGCACCGCCCAGTGCCTGGGTGCTGAGGTGGACGAGGTCGAAGTCGCCGGGCATTCCGTCGCGCGCGGTGTGCAGGGCCGTGGGCGGTACGACGACCCGGTTGCGCAGGAGCAGTCCGCCGAGCGGGAAGGGCCGGAACATCGGCGGCACGGCCGAGGAGTGGTTGACCGCGGCGGTGAAGCCCTCGTCCCGCACACGCAGGTTGTCGTAGGTGACGCGGCGGCTGCGGGTCAGGAGGTTGAAGGCGAACTGGTGCGGCTCCTGGCCGGTGTAGCGGTCGATGCCCTCGAACCATTCCAGGCTGGCCTGGGCCGCCCGCTGGGTGGACTCCACGACCGGCCGGCGCTCGTCCTCGTACGCGGCCAGCGCGGCGGGCACGTCCGGGTGTTCGTGGAGGCTGGCGGCCAGGACGAGGGCGTCCTCCATGGCCAGCTTGGTGCCGGAGCCGATGGAGAAGTGGGCGGTGTGGGCGGCGTCCCCGAGCAGGACGACGTTGCCGTGCCGCCAGGTGCGGTTGCGGACGGTGGTGAACCGCAGCCACCTGGAGTTGTTGGGGAGGAGGCGGTGGCCGCCGAGGTGGTCCGCGAGGAGTTCCTCGCAGCGCCGGATACTGTCCTCGTCGCTGGCGCCCGGCGGAAGGTCGCGGGCGGCTTGTGCCTCGAAGCCGGCACGCCGCCAGGCCCCTTCCGCCAGCTCGACGATGAAGGTGGAGCGGGTCGAGTCGTAGGGGTAGGCGTGCACCTGGAGGGTGCCGAAGTCGTGCTCGTCGACGATGAAGGTGAAGGCCTCGAAGACCTTGTCCGTGCCGAGCCACATGTAGCGGCCGGCGCGCTCGTCGAGTTCGGTTCCGAAGACATCCGCGTGGGCGGTGCGGGTGGCCGACCGTACGCCGTCGCAGGCCACCACCAGGTCGTGGGTGGCGGCGAGTTCGGCGGCGGGCGGGGCCTGGGTCCGGTAGCGGACGTCGACCTCCAGGGCGGCGCAGCGTTCCTGGAGGATGCTCAGCAGGCGCCGGCGACCCAGTGCGGCGAAACCGTGGCCGCCGGAGGTGAGGGTGGTGCCGCGGTAGCGGACGTCGATGTCGGCCCAGCGCGCGAACTCGGCCGACATGGCCTCGTGGACCTCTCGGTCGGCCTGGGCGATCCCGTCGAGCGTCTCGTCGGAGAAGACGACGCCGAAGCCGAAGGTGTCGTCCGGGGAGTTGCGCTCCCAGACGGTGATCTCCCAGTGCGGGGAGAGCTGCTTGGCGAGGGCCGCGAAGTACAGTCCGCCGGGCCCTCCTCCTATGACTGCGACGCGCACGGCGTGCCTCCTGGTGCTTCTGCGGTGGTGAGTAGTTCCGGTCGCTGGGGTCCGGCCGCGCCCAGCAGGTCCCGTACGTCCGCGGGCCAGGGGATGGACCCGGTCGCGTGCGCGGCCGAGTGGGCGATGACCATGCGGCCGGTGGCGGCCTCGCCGCCTTGTTCGCCGCGGACGGTGAAGGCGTAGTGCAGGGAGGCCGAACCGACCCTGGTGACCTTCAGCTCGGTACGGACGGTGTCGCCGAACCAGAGCCGGGCCCGGTAGTCGGCCTCGAAGTGGACGCGGGGCGTGCTGCCGAACAGGTGGGAGAGGCCCAGCCGGTGGAGGAGGACGGCCTCGGCCGCCTCGACCCAGCGCACGACGGTGGAGTGGTGGTAGTGGCCGGCGGCGTCGGTGTCGGCCCATTCGACGCGGCGTTCGACGACGACGCTGGGCGGCACGGCCGACGGCGGCGGGGCAGGGGCCTGGGTCGGGGCCGGGGTCGGGGTCGAGGTCGGGGTCGGGGTCGGGGTCGGGGTCGGGGTCGGGGTAAGCGTCGGCGCGGGCGGCTGCGGGGCGGGCCGGGCGTCGGCCCGGGCACGCTCGCGCAGCGCGCCGCGCCGCAGCTTTCCGGTGCCGGTGCGCGGGAGTTCCGTGACGAACTCGACCGCCCGCGGGTACTTGTAGGGGGCGATGGACGCCTTGACGTGTACCTGGAGTGCGCGGACGGTCGTTTCGTCCGCCGCAACCCCGGGGGCCGGGACCACGTACGCCTTGACGAGCATCCCCCGCCGCTCGTCCGGGGCACCGACGACGGCGCACTCCAGGACGTCGGGATGGGTGAGGAGGGCCTTCTCGACCTCGGGGCCCGCGATGTTGTAACCGGAGGAGACGATCATGTCGTCGCTGCGGGCGACGTACCAGAAGTAGCCGTCGGCGTCGCGGACATAGGTGTCACCGGTGATGTTCCAGCCGTTCCTGACGTACGAGGTCTGGCGGGGGTCGTCGAGGTACCGGCAGCCGGTGGGTCCGGTGACGGCCAGCAGGCCGGGCTGTCCGTCGGGGACGGGGACGCCGTGCTCGTCGACGACGGCGGCGCGGTAGCCGGGGACGGGGCGGCCGGTGGCTCCCGGGCGGATGTCCTCGTCGGCCGCGGAGATGAAGACGTGCAGCATCTCGGTGGCGCCGATGCCGTCGATGATGCGCAGGCCCGTGGCCTCGTGGAACTCGTGCCACACCGCGGCCGGGAGCGGTTCCCCGGCGGAGACGCAGCGGCGCAGGCCGGACAGCCGGTCCGCCGCCCCGGCCTCCATGATCGCCCGGTAGGCCGTGGGCGCGGTGAAGAGCACGGTCGCTCCGTGGTCGGCGACCAGGTCCGCCAGTTGCAGCGGGGTCGTCTGCTCGATCAGCAGGGTCGCGGCTCCCACGGAGAGCGGGAAGACCACCAGCCCGCCGAGGCCGAAGGTGAAGGCGAGCGGCGGTGTGCCGGTGAAGACGTCGTCGGGACCGGGCCTGAGGACGTGCCGGGAGAAGGTGTCGGCGTTGGCGAGGACGTCGCGGTGGAAGTGCAGGGTCGCCTTGGGGCGGCCGGTGGTACCGGAGGTGAAGGCGATCAGCGCCACGTCGTCCGCGGCGGTGGCCACGGTGTCGAACCGGCCGTCCTTGGCCGCACAGAGCGCCGTCAGGTCGGCCGGCCCGGGGCCTCCGTAGGTGAGGACGGGGAGCCCGGGCGTGCCCTCCGGCTCCGGGAGCCCGGGCGTGCCCTCCGGCTCCTGGGGGCCGGGGCGGCGCAGGGCTTCGAGTTCGTCCGCGTAGCGGTGGTCGCACACGGCGACGGACGGCCGGCTGATGCCGACGAGTTCGGCGAGCTCACCGGCGCGCAGCATCGGCATCGTGGTGACGGCGACCCCGCCGGCCTTCAGCACGCCGCACCACGCGGCGACGAGCCAGGGGTTGTTGGGGCCGCGCAGCAGGACGCGGTTGCCGGGCCGGAGACCGATGTCCTCGGTGAGGACCTGGGCGACCTGATTGGCGCGTTGCTGCAGTTCGCCGTAGGTCCAGCGCTCGGTCGGGGTGAGCAGGCAGGGGCGGTCGGGGCCGTACTGCTCGACGGCGTCGTCGAGCAGGCGACCGGCACAGTTGAGCCGGTCCGGGTACTCCAACTCCGGTAGGTCGAAGTGGAGTTCGGGCCAGAGGGGCAAGGGCGGCAGCCGGTCCCGGCAGAAGGAATCGGCATGCACGGAAGGGGAGAGCTCCATGGGGCGGCACCTCGATCGGGGAGCAGCGGGGGGAGACGGGAGCAAGGTATGTCGAATATTTGGCGGCCGTCAACATCTCGCGATATTCGAAGTGGGGGCCACCCTCGGAGCCGGGCACTCGGGGCGGGAACCGGGCGGCGAGGTCCCCCAGGGGTGGGAGGGCGGGAGTCCGGCTCACGCGACGGGTATGCACACCCGGACCGACTTGCCGAACTCATGGGCCACGACGGAGAGTTCGCCACCCAGCTCGGCGGCCATCAGCTGCACGATCAGCAGTCCGCGGCCACCCTCGGATTCGGGACCGACCTCCACACGGGGAGTCGGCAGCCGCGGCAGCCCGGCACCACGGTCGGCGACGTCGAGGCGCAGCCAGCCCGCACCCGAGGCGACCCCGACCCGCATGCGGCCGGCGCCCGCATGGCGGACGACGTTGCCGACGAGTTCACTGACGGCCATCAGCAGCACGTCCGCGGCGTCGAGCGGGACCCCCCAGGCTTCCAGCGCGGCGCGCACGCGCGCCCTGACCCGCGGAACACTGGAGCCGTCCGGGTCTGCGACCCGGTGGACGAAGCGCCGGACCGCAGGCGCCTCGGGGATCGCAGACATCTCGGGGATCGCGGGGATCGCGGACGTGCCGAAGGTGGTGAGCATGGCGTGCTCCCGGAGGGGGAAGGCGGCGCTGACACCGAAGTGACTCGTGTCACCGCCCTTGAATTCGGATCATCCCTGGGCTTGTCATCAGTGGAAACGCGTCGCTAAAGTCCTTGATTACACGTGTAACACGCTACGCCTCCCCCGGTCACTCGCGCAAGCATTTCGGACAAACGACGCGAAGCCTGCACCCACCCCGCCGGGACCCGCCGATTTGGAAGGGCCGCAATGACGCAATCTCCCCCCAGCCGGTTCGACATCGCCGACATGACCTGGCCGCCCCCGCCGTACCAGCCCCCCGTTCCCGCCGTGACGGGTGCGGACGGCGTGCGCCGCTTCGACGGGATCACCTACGCCACGACGCCGGGCTACCGCCCCCGGCTGCTCGACGTACAGGTGCCCGCCGGTGACGGGCCGTTCCCCGCTGTCGTCTGGATCCACGGCGGCGGCTGGCTGGACGGCGACCGCCGCTACCCGCCGCCGACCGTGCCGGCCGCACTGCTGCACGGGGCAGCCCTCGCAGCCGGGCTCGCGCTGGTCTCCATCGACTACCGGCACAGCCTGGAGGCGCCCTTCCCGGCCCAGCTGCACGATGTGAAGGCCGCCATCCGCTACGTCCGCGCCTTCGCCGGGGACCTGGGCATCGACCCCGGCCGGATCGGCGTCTGGGGCGAGTCCGCAGGCGGCCACCTCGCCGCGCTCGCGGGTCTGGTCGGATCCGCAGCCGCACACCGCACGGGTGGTGCGGAGGGTGAGGATACGGAGAGCACGGATGGTACGGCCTGCGGGGCCGCCGCGGACTGCGAGGCCCTGGAGGGCACGCAGGGCGTCGGATCGGGCGAGACCGGCGTCCTCGCCGTGGTCGACTGGTACGGCGTCTCCGACCTGGTCGCCCTGGCCGCCCACCCCATGCCGGCGATGCCGTCCGGGGCGGAGTTCCCCGACCCCTACGAGGCCCTGCTCGGAGCCTCCGTGGCGGACCGCCCCGACCTGGCGCGGGCCGCCAGCCCGGTCACGTACGCCGAGGGCTCGAACCCGCCGCCCTTCCTGCTGGTGCACGGGACCCGGGACGGCCTGGTGCCGTACAGCCAGAGCGAGGTACTGGCCGCCGCGCTGAAGGGTGCGGGGGGCGAGGTCACCCTCCAGCCGGTGGAGGGCGCGGACCACATCTTCCTCGGCTCCCCGGACATCACGTCGATCGTCGCGGAGAGCGTGGCCTTCCTGGCCCGCCACCTCGGCGCCGTCTGACCGCCGGACACCCGGTCCGGCCCCGTGCGGGGGCCGCTGCCCCGCAGCGTCCCCCGTCTCCCGCCCCACCCCCGCATCCCTTCACATCACACACGGCCGCGGGCGCCCCCGCGGGCGCGAGAGGCAGCCATGTCCGCCAACCCGGCCACCGAACCGGCCCCCGCCCCTCACGACAGACCCCGCAGAACCCGCAGAAGACCCGGCGGATCCCGCAGACCCGGCGCACCCGGCGCACTCGGCGCACCTGGCGCACCCGGCGGGCAGTCTCGGCGGTCCCGGAACGCGCACGAACCCCGCGCCGCCCGTCGTCGCCCCGCCCTCCTGGTGGCAGGCCTCCTGCCGTTGGTGGCGGCCGCGGCGACAGCCCTCGTCGTCCGCGCCGACATCACTGATCCGCCCTTCCAGGGGCTGGACGAGCGCTGGCTGGACCGGATGGGCGGCCCCCACGACGGGCCGTACATGGCCGCGGCCACCGTCCTGGACTGGTTCGGCGGCCCGGTCGGAGCCGTCCTGCCGCTCTCCCTGCTGTTCTACCTGCTCGTCCGCAGGCGCTTCGCCTCGGCCGGCTTCCTGCTCGTCGCCTTCCTCGGCGGCAACATGCTGGTCGTCCAGGGGCTCAAACACCTGGTCGACCGGCCCCGCCCGGCCGACCCGCTGGTACGCGTGGACCACGGCTCCTTCCCTTCGGGCCACGCGGCCACCGCGGCGCTCCTGGTCGTCGTCGCGGGGGCGCTGCTGGTCCCGGCCGCCCGGCGGCGAGCGTGGTGGTACGGGGGCACCGCCTTCACGCTGGCCATGATGTGGAGCCGTACCTGGCTGCATGCGCACTGGCTCAGCGACACTGCGGCGGGGGCCGCGGTGGGGGCCGGAGCGGGGTTCCTGGCGTGGTGGCTCTTCCAGCCGGCCCTCGCCCGGGAGGATGTCCGCTCCCACGACCGCCGGGGGGCGGCCGCGGGAGCGGGCACGGGCGCGGCGGTGTGACCCCGCGCCCAGAGGGTACGGGGGAGGCCGCCCCGCCCGGTCAGAGCTCGCCGACGACCGGGTAGCGACGCGGAGTTCGTCGAGTACCCGGTCGTCGGCGGCCCTGACGTCCCACAGGCAGCTGTCCACTTCGGTCAGGGCCACGACCGGCTCGTGCCCGGCGAAGCCGCGCGCCTCGGCGTCGATCAGCCGGAGGTCCGGTGTCGTCAGGGACAGCAGCGTCAACGTGTCCATGCAGGCCCCCGCGGACCGGCGTTCCCTCTCGGGAAGGCGGGGATCCGCCATCTCGTCGACCGCTACGCGCCACGTCAGCCCCGGCGGAGGTTGCCGTCACGCCTCAGCAGGTGCGCAGCGGCGTCGCGGTGCGGGGTCAGGAGGTCTGGCGGTGGACCAGTACGGCTTCCACGGCCGGCAGCGGCGCCGCCGTCCCGGTCTGCACCAGCTCGTGCACGGCCTCGGCGATCCGCGCGGCCGACGGCAGTTCCAGCCGGACCGTGGTGAGCGCGGGCTGCTGGAGCGCGGAGAGCACCAGGTCGTCGCAGCCGACGATTGCGACCTCGCCGGGCACGGAGATGCCCTCCGCCTGGAAGGCGTGGAGCAGCAGCGCGGCGTACTCGTCGTTGTAGGCGAAGACGGCGTCCAGGCCGAGGCCCCGCCAGCGCCGGGCCAGTTCGCGGGCCGACTCCCGCGTGTACGCCAGCTCCAACGGGGTGACCGTCGCCAGGTGCCGGGCGGCGACCGACTCGGCGCCCGCGAGGCGCGGCTGGGCCAGGGTGCCGAGGCCCCGCTCCTGCGGCATGATCATGCCGATGGCGGTCCGGCCCCTCGCGATGAGGTGCTCGGCCGCGATGGCGCCGATGCGGGTGTGGTCGAAGCCGACGGTGTGCACGCCCTCGACGGGGTGCGCCGCGAAGGCGAGCAGCCCTCGTACCCCGGCCCGGGTCAGCAGCTCGGCGGCCGGGGCCGTGAAACGGTCGCCGTCCAGGGCGACGACGGCCACCGGGCGCAGTTCGGCCCAGGCCCGGGCGGCGTCGACGGGGTCGGCGAAGCGGCCCGCGTGCAGCACGGCCGTGTAGCCGAGACGGTCGAGCTCGCTGTGCAGGTCGTCGACCCACTCGCTGACGAGGCGGCCCGCGGCGGAGATCGACGCGGGCATGAGGACGAGGTTGCTGCGGCCGGCGCGCAGGGAACGGGCGGCGGCGTGCGGTACGTACCCCAGTTGCTTGGCCGCGTCGAGCACCCGGGCCCGCGTGCCCGCGCTGACCCGGTGGCCCTGGGTGTCGTTGAGGACGAAGGAGACCGTGGCGCGCGACACCCCTGCGAGGCGGGCCACATCGGCGCTGGTGATCGATGCGGGGACGTGTGTGTCTTTGGCCATGACGTCCCTCGACGCTCCTTGTGCTCGGGTGATCGGGTGCTCGGGTTCCTCTGCTTGCTCCTTCCTTTTCAGGTTACACGAGTTAAATCAGGGGAGCGGAGGGCTGCGCAGACGTGCGGGCGGGCCCGTGCAGGAGCCGGGAGGCGCCTGCCGGGTCGCCGGGGGCGGTCACGACCGTGTCGAAGCACATGGTCGTGCGCGTCTCCGTGTCGTACCGACGCCACTGCGGCAGGTCCGGATGGTTCGGGTCTCCGGTGCGGACGAAGGAGATCCAGGCGCGGTGCATCGCGTACGCGAGACCGTCGCGGACGGCGGGGTCCAGCCCGGCGAGGAACGGTGCATGCGCCCACTGGTCGAAGTTGTCGAAGACGAAGGGGAGTTCGAGGCAGTGCGCGGCGCCGAGCCGGCCCCCGTGGGCGGGCGTGGGCAGGTCGAACTGGTAGGCCCACACGGGGTGACCCGACTCCGCTCGCGCCTCGGCCAGCCGGAGGGCGGGCACCCGGAAGAGCTCGTCCGTGATCAGGTCCATGAGGACGTCCACCGGACGGGAGCCGGGACGGGCCCGGGCGTACGCCGCGTACACGCCGTCGGCGGCCTCCCTCCCGAAGGTGTCGGCGATCCGGTCGGTGACCTGCTCGCGGGTGGCGTCGGCGTACCCGTCGTCGAGGGCGAAACCGAAGTTGGCCTCCTCGCGCGTCCAGCCGATCATGACGTCGATGTCCGCCGCCGCCCCGTCGAGCAGGGCGTGGGCGGGATGGGTCCGCAGGGAGGTCCCGTCGACCACGGGCAGGAAGGGTGTCGGCCAGTACCCCCATGCCGCGGTCGGGGCGAAGAGCCCGGCGGCCGCGCCGATCAGCTCCTGCCATGGCAGCGCGCGCAGCGCCGCCGCGTCCTCGGCGCCGGCCAGCTCCAGGTAGGCGGCGGTGCGCTCTCGGTACGCGGCGGGGTCGGGGAGGTCGAGCCCGAGGGGCGGGCTCTGCAGGATCACCCGCCGGATCAGGCCCTGGGTGAGCGGGTGCCCGGCCAGGGCGGCGGTGGAGAGCGCACCGCCGGACTGCCCGGCGACGGTGACGCGGTCGGGGTCGCCACCGAAGGCGGCGATGTGGGCGTTCACCCAGCGCAGGGCGGCGATCTGGTCACTGAGCCACGGGTTCTCGCCCGCGCCGTCACCACCGGCGGAGCTGTCCGGATTGAGGTAACCGAGGGGTCCGATCCGGTAGTTGACGCTCACGACGACGAGGTCGCCGTCACGGGCGAAGGTCTCGCCGGAGTAGACGGGGAGCGAGCCTGATCCGGACACGAAACCACCGCCGTGGATCCATACCAGCACCGGCCGGCCGCCGCCGTCCGCCGCGGGGGTGGCGGCCGGGGTCCAGACGTTGAGGGTGAGGCAGTCCTCGCCGAAGGGCGGCAGCCCGTGCCCGCCGAGCACCGGGTCGCCTCCTTCCGCGTACAGCTGCGGCGCGCTCGGGCCGTCGGCTGTGGCGTCGCGCGTACCGGTCCAGCCGGGGTGCGGCCGTGCGGGGCGCCAGCGCAGCTCACCGACCGGCGGTGCGGCATAGGGCACGGCCCGGAAGACGGCGACCCCGCCTTCGAGGGCACCGCGCAGACGCCCCGCGGGGAGCTGCACCTCCGGCTGGTCCTGGCCTGGGGAGTGGGACATGGGCCGTTCCTTCTCTCGTCATGGCTGCTGCGCACGCGGGGGCGACACCGACCCTCCGACGCTATGCCGCCGATTTGCCGCTCGTCAAGATTCCGGGATATCCAAGGGGGCGCGGGACGCTGTGGAGGGGGTCACAGCCACAGGCTGTTCGAAGCCATGCGCTCCGCCTCCGTCTCCAGCAGCGGCGCGAGGAGCCGCCACAGCACGAGGCAGGTTCCGGCGCCCAGGAGTGCGCCCGCGACGGTGTCGCTGAGCCACTGCGCGTGCAGCCAGGTACGGCTGACCATCATGGCGAGGACGTACGCGACCCCGAAGGCCCACCACCAGCGTCGCGCACGCGGCGGGAACACCACCACAGCGACCACGATCACGAGCGTCACCGCACCGAACACCTGGCCGGAAGGGTAGGAGCCGTCGTTGACCAGCACCCACGGGTGCGGCGGGCGCGGGCGGTCGGCCAGTTGCTTGACCGGCAGGACGACGAGGGCGTTGGCGACGACGGCCGCCAGGAAGACGAACAGTCCGGAGCGCCAGCGGCCGTAGACGCAGAGGCAGCCGACCAGGACCAGCGGCAGGACCATCCCGAGAGGGCCGCCGAGCCGGTCGAGGACGACGAGGAATCCGCCGGGCTCCGCGGCCGCACCGACGGAGGAACGGTCGACCGCGGCGGCCCAGCGCTCGTCCGTGCCCTGGAAGAAGGGCCTCCGGTCCAGCCGGAGCAACAGGGCGAACAGGAGCGACAACAGCAGGAGTCCGGCCCCGACGGCGAGTGCGTGGCGCGGCGGGGCGGCCGGCAGATGATGTCGGGGCGGGAGGGGCGGCGGTACGCGTGAGGGTGCGGGCGGGGACGGGGGCGAGGAGAACACGGCGTGCCTTTCGGCGCCGCTGCGCGGGCGGTGGGGGCGCTCGGGAGCGACACGGAAGCGGAGACGGGGAACGGACGGAGAGCGGACGGGAGGCACCCGGCGCACGACCCCACGGCCGAACGAGGCACACGGAGCCGGGCCGGGTCGGGTCGGGTCGGGTCGGGTCGGGTCGGGTCGGGCCGGGTCGGGCCGGGTCGGGCCGGGTCGGGCCGGGCCGCCGGGACGGACCGTCCGGGCGGCCCGCCAGACCGGGAGGCCGGCCCGGCAGCGGAGGCGGAGGCGGAACGGCATGGCCACCCGGCCGCCGGGGCCGGGACCAGGCCGACGATCCGGCCCGGCAGGCGGGGCGAAACAGCGGGACAGGGCCGGAGAGTGAGCATGGGGAGCAAACATCAGGAACGGTCGGCCGGACCGGCAGGCAGCCGAATCCCCGGGCAGAACGGACCGCCACCCGGACCGACGGGCCGGGCAGGGCCCGAAGGGCGCGACCGGACCCGAAGGCCAAGCCCGAGCCGGCAGGTCCGGTAGGCCCAGCCCAGGCCGATAGGGCCGACAGGCCCAGCCCAGGTCCGAAGGCCAAGCCCGGGCCGACAGGCAGGGCAAAGCCCGAAGACCGAGACCGGACCCCGAAGGCCAAGCCCGGGCCGACAGGCTGGGCAAGGCCCGAAAACAGAGACCGGGCCGGGTAGGCCAGCCGGGGCCGACAGGCCAGCCCTGGCCGACAGGCCAGCCCTGGCCGACAGGCCAGCCCTGGCCGACAGGCCAAGCCTGGGACCCGAAGGTCAAGGCCGGTCCTGTGGACGGGGCGGGTCGGGTCTCGGGCGGGTGGGCGGAACGGAGCGGAGCGGGCGCGCGCCGGCGTGGCGCACGCGCCACCGCCCCGCGGCGGAGGGTCACCCCGCGCGATCGGATGCGATCGGACACCGGACGGCGCCGCGCGGCACGGAGTATTGCCGATGCGTGACGGCCGCCACAAGTGCAAGAGGGCCCTTCGGTGCATCACCCCTGCCCAGAGCGGCCCGGCGCCGGTTACACGTCATCGCACTGCACCGCCCACCCCCACCCCAGCCCATCACGATCCGCACAACAACCCACCTCGGTACCTAGCGACGGCCGGAAATGGGTGCTACACAGTCTCCAGCGCAGTTGGTGACACGTGTAACAACATCGCCATCCCCCTGGAACGCCCTCGCCACCCCACCCCCGGTGACGACCGTTCCCGGCCGGCCCCGGGCCCGCGCCCTGCGCGGTGCCCCCGCCCCACGCTCCCCTCCACGCTCCCTCTCCACGCGCCCCCTCTCCACACCCCGCCACCTCCCCGCTCGGTCCCCGAGGAGTCGTCATGGCCACGCACGAAGTCGTCGATCCACCCGTCCCCCCGACCCCCGGCCCCGCCCGCCACCGCGGGCTGATGCTCCTGCTGCTCGTCGCCAACTCCGCGATGATGGCGGTCTACATGGGTGTCGGGTCCGTCCTGCTGCCCACCCAGGTCGCCGCGATCGCGCCCGCCGACAAGGTCGCCGTACTCGGCCTGATCGGCGGTGTCAGCTCGATCTTCGCGACCGCCTTCAATCCGATCGCCGGTGCCCTCTCCGACCGCAGTGGCCGCCGCAACCCCTGGATCCTGGGCGGCGCCCTCGCCTCGCTCGCCGGCCTGGCCTTCCTCGGCAGCGTCACCACCGCGCTGCTCGTCGGCATCGCCTGGTGTCTCGTCCAGGCCACCATGAACACCTACCAGGCCGCGGTCACCGCGATCGTGCCCGACCGGATACCGGCGGCCCGGCGGGGTACCGCGTCCGCGCTGGTGGGCCTCGGCCTGCCGATCGGCGGCACCGTCGGCGTGCTCGTCGCCTCCCAGACCGCCGAGCACCTGCGCACCGGCTACCTCGTCTTCGGCGCGATCGTCGCCGTGGCCGCGCTCCTGCTCACCGGCTTCTTCCGCGACGTACCGCGCACCGGACCGGCGGCCGACGTGGCGCCCGTGCCCGTCCGCGCCCAACTGGCCGCGTTCCTGTCCTCCTTGGGCAACCACGACTTCCGGTGGGCCTTCATCGGCCGGGCGCTGATGGTCCTCGGCTACTTCTCCGTCGTCGGCTACCAGCTCTACATCCTCGACGACCACATCGCGCTGCCCGACGGCCTCACCCCGCCCGCCGCGATGGCGGTCCTCACGCCGGTGTCGATGGTGGCGATGGCGGTCTCCACCGTGCTGGGCGGTCTGCTGTCCGACCGCTGGAACCGGCGCAAGGTGTTCGTCGGGGTGTCGGCCGCCCTGGCCGGCCTCGTCATGGTGGTGCCCGTCGTCAGCCCGACGTGGACCGGCATGCTCGTCTTCAGCGCGCTCAACGGACTCGCCTTCGGCTGCTTCATGGCGGTGGATACCGCGCTCGTCACCCTGGTCCTGCCTCGCGCCGAGGACGCGGCCCGCGACATGGGTGTCCTGAACATCGCGAACGCAGGACCGCAGATCATCGCTCCCTTCGTCGCCTCGGCCGTCGTCACCGCCCTGGGCGGCTACACGCCGCTCTTCCTGGTCGGCGGAGCGCTCTCCCTGATCGGCGCGCTGGCCATCCTCCCGATCCGCAGCGTGCGCTGACGCCGACGCCGACGCCACCCTGACCGGCCCTGCCCCGCCCGCCCCGGCTGCCACCCACGGGCCACCCGCGGACACCCCGGGACACCCCGGTACCGACCCTCCCGGACCGGTCGAGTACTCCGGCGGGCGCGTGCCGAGGGTCGCGCGCCCGCCGGTCGCACCATGCCCCTCACCCTCTTCCCCCTCCTCCCACCCCTCTGAAGGAGCACCCTGTGAGACGCAAGCGAGTTCTGCCGCTGGCCGCCCTGCTGTTGTGCGCGCCGGCCCTGGCCGGCACGGCGCCCGCAGCCGCCGCGCCGCAGACCGCGCCCGCTCCGGCTCCCGCCTCCGGCGGCCCGTTGCGGATCCTGCTCACCAATGACGACGGCTACGACGCCCCGGGCATCCGCAGGGCCTTCGAACGTCTGACGGCCGCGGGGCACGACGTCACGATCGTCGCCCCGCTCACCAACCAGAGCGGCACCGGCACGAAGGTGACGAACGCGCCTTCGGTCACGGTGGAGCACCCGGAACCGAAGGTCTGGGCCGTCGACGGCACCCCGGGCGACTCCGTCGCCTTCGGGCTGGCCGAGGTCTTCGCCGGAAGGGCACCCGACCTGGTCGTTTCCGGAACCAACTTCGGCCCGAACGTCGCCGGGCTCGCCACCCACTCCGGCACGGTCGGCGGCGCCGTCGCCGCGCTCGAACACGGCGTACCGGCCATCGCGCTGAGCACGGGCGGCCTCTCCGTCCCCGACCCCGTCACCACGGTGAACGCGATGGGGCCGACGCTCGACTTCGCGGTCAAGCTGATCGACCGGCTGCGGTCGCGCGCCCGGTCCGGTCCGCTCCTGCCCGAAGGAGTCGGCCTGAACGTCAACCACCCCCTCATCGGCGCGGACGGCAAGGGCACGGCAGCAGGTGTGTCCGTGACCTTCCAGGACCCCCAGACCGTCCTGGAGCCGGACTTCACGGACAGCGGCGACGGCACGTGGAAGACGACCGTGAAGGTGGTCCTGCGGCCCGCAGCCCGCGGCGGTGACGTGGAGGCCGTGAGCGCCGGCCGGATCGCCGTCAGCCCGATGAACGGTGACTGGAACACGGGCCCGGCCGACCGGGCCGTCACCTCGGCCCTCCTCGCGGGCCTGCGCCCGTAGCACCCCCGGACGGGCAGGGGGCGGCGCGACCTGCGGCACCGCCCCCTGCCCCCTCTCGCCCGTTCCCCCCGCACCCCACTCCTGCCCCACCGCCCGCCCCCGCCCGCCCTTCCGCCGACCCACCACCCCCGTGACGTACGCCCCGGAACGACCCCGTGAGCCTCCAGGAGGACGCATGAGAGGACCGATGAGAGGACGCATGAGAGGCCGTATGACAGGGACAACGAGGAGGACCAGGAGAACCACCGCGAGAGCGCACGTGCGGTGGCTCGGGAAGCGGCCGTCGCGGCTGTCCTCGGTGAGGCCCCTGCTCGGCACCGCCCTGGCCCTGGCCGCTCTGCTCGCCTCGGCACCGCCCGCCCCCGCGGCACCCTCCGCAGCGGCCCCGGGCGGAACACCGAGCCCGGTGGTCGCCGTCGCCCAGGGCGTATTGCGCGGCCGGACACTGGACGGCGCCCAGGAGTTCCTCGGTGTCCCCTACGCCGCTCCCCCGGTCGGCGCGGACCGACTGCGGGCGCCCCGGCCCCCGGCCCGATGGCCCGGCGTACGGGAGGCCGCCCGGCAGGCCCCGGCGTGCCTGCAGTTCTCGCCGTTCGGGCTCGGCGATCCGCAGGCCGTCAGCGAGGACTGCCTGTACCTGGACGTGTACCGGCCCCGGGCCGCCCGTCCCGGAGGGCGCCTCCCGGTGGTCCTCTGGATGCACGGGGGCGCGTACAGCCAGGGAACGGGCACCCAGTTCGGCGGGCGCACCATGGCCGAGCTCACCGGGAGCGTGGTGGTGAGCATCAACTACCGCCTCGGACAACTCGGTTATCTGGGGCTCCCCGAACTGGGCCGCGAGAACCCCCTGCGGTCGGGGTCCTTCGGGCTGATGGACCAGCTGCAGGCGCTGCGCTGGACCCGGGAGAACATCGGCGCTTTCGGCGGTGATCCGGGCAACGTCACTGTCTCCGGGCAGTCCGCGGGTGCCGGCTCGGTCTGCGCGCTGCTGGCCGCCCCGCCGGCTGCGGGCCTCTTCCACCGGGCCGTGCTGCAGAGCGGTCCGTGCACGCTGCTGCGTACGCCGGACGGCGCGGGTGCGGAGGCGCACGCGCGGTCCTTCGCCGCGAAGGCGGGGTGCTCCGTCCCGGCCGAGGTGACCGCCTGCCTGCGCGCCGCGTCCGGTACGGCCCTGATCGAGGCGGCCCGTACGCTGCCCACGCCGGGCCCGGCGTCCGGTGACCGGCTGCTGCCGGCCGGCCCCGCGCAGGCGATCGGGAGCGGGGCGTGGAACAAGGTCCCGGTCCTGATCGGGAGCACCCGCTCCGAGGCACGCTTCTTCGTCGCGCTGACGCAGCCGCGGTTGACGACCGAGGAGTACGCGGCGCAGGTCCTGGCGGGTTACGGGGCCGCGGGGCCGGAGGTGCTGGCCCGCTATCCGGTCGCGGATCACGGATCGCCGTACCTGGCACTCTCGGCACTGACGACGGACTCGACCTTCGCCTGTCACACCGCGTGGACCGCGCAGCTCTTCGCCTCCCAAGTACCTACTTTCGTCTACGAGTTCGACGACCCGCACTCGCCCACCCTGGCGGGGGCGCAGGTGCCGGGCCTGGACCAGTCGAACGCGCACAGCGCGGAGCTGGCGTACCTGTACGACTTCACCATGGGCGAGCGCCCGTTGACCCCGGTGCAGGCGGCGCTCGGTAACCGGATGAAGCGCTACTGGGGTGCGTTCGCCCGCTTCGGCGCGCCGGTCGTGCCGGGGCAGACCGCGTGGCCGGCGGCCGGGGCCGGGAGCGGGAGCAGTCCTGTGCTCACCCTCCATCCGTCGGCCACGCGGACGACCACGTCGTTCGGCACCGACCACCAGTGCGCGTTCTGGCGGACCCAGCCGCCCCGACCGCTCTGACCGCCCTGACCGCTCAGACCGCTCTGACCGATCAGACCGTCCCAACCGCTGCTGCCGAGATCCTCGTTCACATATAGGATCTTGGTATCGGGAGAGGGGGACCGGGGTGGACCGGCACGTGCGCACGGTGGAAGACGTACTCAGGCTTATGGACGGCCTCTTCGCACCGGAGGCCGACCGCTGGACCGCCGACGGCGCGTCCTGGTGGGACGGTTTCTACGCGGACCGCTCGAAGCCGGTGCCGTTCTTCGTGTCGAAGCCGGACGAGAACCTGGTCTCCTGCCTCGACCGAGGTCTGGTCTCCCCCGGGCGCGCCCTCGACCTGGGCTGCGGTCCCGGTCGCAATGCCCTCCACCTGGCCTCGCTCGGCTTCGAGGTGGACGCGGTCGACCTGTCGCCCCAGGCCGTCTCGTGGGCCTCGGAACGCGCCCGCGAGGCGGGGGCCGACATCCGCTTCCACTGCGGGAACGCCTTCGAGCTCGCCGCCACCGTGCTCGGCGGTCCCTACGACCTGATCTACGACTCGGGCTGCTTCCACCACCTGCCGCCCCACCGCCGCGTCAGCTACCTCGCCCTCCTCGACCGGGCATTGGCCCCCGGCGGCCACCTCGGGCTCACCTGTTTCGCCTCCGGTGCGATGGGATCCGAGCTCCCGGACGCGGCGTTCTACCGCGAGGCCGGCCTCCAGGGCGGTCTCGCCTACACACCGGAGTCGCTGCGTGCGATCTTCGCCGACCTGACCGAGGTCGAACTGCGTCGTATGAACGACGAGCCCGCCGACTCCGCCCTCTTCGGCGAACCCTTCCTCTGGACCGCCCTCCTGCGCCGCCCCGTCTCCTGAGTACCGCAGCGGTCTTTGCCGTGACGGTTGGACAGGACAGGTGGGACGTCGGCTCCGGGCCTGTCCCTGCCCGGAGCCGACGGCGAGCAACCGGTGCTCGCCGTCGACGTCTACGGTCTCGGCGCGGACCTGAGCGGCGGCGCGCCGCCCGGCAGGGGGCTCACTTGCCGAGGATGCTGCCCGTCCACTGGCCGGTCGCACCCTGCGTCAGGGCCTCGTTGCTCATGATCTGGGTGCCCGGCAGGGCCGCCATGCCGATGTCCCCGGTCGGCGCCGTGCCGTTGTAGGAACCGACCGTGTTGTCGCGGCCGACATTGAAGATGTCGTCGCCCGCGACCTGGATCTGGTCCCCGAAGACGATCGAGTACGTGTTGCTGATCGGTGCGTGGACGGCGAAGGTGTCGTCGGCGGAGGCGGCTGACGCGCCCGCGAGGAGGATGCCGCCGGCGGCGAGAGCGGTCAGGGCGGGGCGGATCGATCGCACGGGTACTGCCTTTCGTGGAGGATTCAGGAAGCAGTGCGAACGTAGGGCGCTTCGCACGGCGGGGGCCCGTACCCGCCGTCGTACGGTCCGAGTCCATCCGTACGGCGCAGCCTCCCGGACGGACACACGGCCGGTCCGGTGCGTTCCCTCAGGCGGTGGGGCCGGCGGCCCGGCGCAGACGGCGGAAGGTCAGTGCGTAGGCGGCCGAAGCGATCACGGCGACGGCCGCCCCGACCGTCAGGAGCCAGACCGGGATGCCGTCGCCCACCGTGAGCAGCTCGTCGCGGTGGACGGTCCGGCGGTACGGGGTGCCCTCCGCCGTCGCGCGCAGTTCGTGGTCGGCGTCGATCCGGCCCGGTTCGGGGAACTCCTGGTCGATCGCCGTGAGGAACACCGGCTTGCCGTCGGCGAGGTCGGCGACCGTGCTGTCCGGTTCCGCCCCCTCTCGCTGCACGATCCGCCCTGGCCCATACTGTGGCGCATGAGGGGGAGTGAGAAGCAGGCGCAGGTTCTGCGCAGCCCGATGATTCCGGACTCCGTGGTGGCGGAGATCGCGCGGCACGACTGGGAGCGCATCGAGTGCGGCTGCGGCCGTTCCGCGGGCCATCTTGTGGACGCCGTACGCGACGCCGCCGAGGGGCATCCCGCGGCGTTCCACGCGCTGGAGGGCCATGTCTTCTTCGCGCAGCACCTGAAACCGCCGGCTCCGGCGGTGTGCGCCGTGCTGATGGCGGTGTGGTCGGCGCGGCCGCCCCGGCGCGCGACCCGCGAGGCGCTGCTGTGGACGCTGCTGGCCCTGCTGTGCACGGTGGACGACGGCGGGACCCACGAGGCCGGGCTGCACGGGCAGTGCGCCGCCTTCATCCGGACCGGTGTGGACGGTTTCCGCCGGGAGCTGGCCGCCGTGCCGGGGTCCGGGACGGCGGCGTACGCGGAGGCCGTCCTGGAGATCCTCGGCCTGCCGTCGTCCTGACGGCACGGCCTGCGGCCCAAGGCGGCGGCCTGCTCCCTCACGCGGTCGCGCGCGCCGTCTCGGTGACGGCTCCGGGCAGCCAGTCGGCGACCCGGCCGAAGGCGAAGCCCAGGGCGGCGGCCCGGCCGTTGTCCATGGCGTAGGCCCGGTCGAAGGAGAAGGGCGAGGCGTCGGCGCCCGCCTCGACGACCCGGTGGTGGCAGCGCCGTCCGAGCCGTTCCGCGACCGTGGCGCAGAGGGCGAGGACGTCCGGGGCGCCGTGGGAGGCGGCGTTGACCGGACCGGTGAAGGTCTGCCGCGCCGTCCAGTCGAGGAACTCGGCCATCTCCAGGTGGTGGATGAACGAGGTGCCGTACGGGGTTGCGTGGACGTCGACCGGGATCCCGGCGGCGATCCTCCGCACGTAGTGTGCGAGGCGCCCGGTGAACTCCGCCCGGCCGCCCCCGAGAACGTGCGCGGTCCGGACACTGACGAAGGGGAACGGCGGCTCGTCCGGCGTATCCGGCTCGTCAGGCGTATCCGGCTCTTGCAGCTCGTGCAGGAAGACGGCCTCGGCGCGTCGCTTCCCCTCCGCGTAGGCCCGGGCCCGACCCCGGGTGTCGCCGGGTGCGGGGGCGGGCTCCGGCCGGTACGGGAACGGCGGTGCGAAGGGCGGCCGTGTGAGGTCCAGGGCCCCCTCGACGACAGGGACGACGGGGACGACGGGCAGGGCGGGCAGGGCGGGCCCGGTGCGCGGCGCGGAGCCGGCGGGGAACGTGTCCGGGTCGTACACCTCCATCGTCGAGGTCATCACGTAGCGCCCGGTCCTTCCGGCGAACACCCGCCGGGCGACGGCCGCCTGGAGCGGCGTGTAGCAGACCTGGTCGACGACCACGTCGAAGTCCCGCCGGCCCAGGGCCGTCCGCAGCCCCGCCTCGTCGTCACGGTCGGCGATGAGCCGGCCGACGCCGGGGGGCGGGGCGCTGGAGCCCCGGTTGAGGACCATGACGTCGTCCCCCGCGTCGCGCAACCGCGTGACCAGGGACTTCCCGAAGTACCGGCTGCCGCCGATGACAAGAATCCGCTTCATGGGTCCGACTCTGGCGCTGTATCGTCCCCAGCGGAACCGACCACTCGCTGAACGGGTCGTAAGGAAAACTGATGATCGATGTGCAGCGGTTGCGTGTCCTTCGGGCGGTGGCCGAGCACGGCAGCTTCAACAAGGCGGCAGGTGCCCTGCTGCTGACGCCGTCGGCCGTCTCCCAGCACATCGCGGCGCTGGAACGCGCCCTGGGCCACCCGGTGGCGGTGCGCAGCACGCGCGGTGTCACGCTCACGGAACCGGGGCGGCTGCTCGTGGAGGCGGCGGAGACGATCTCCGCCGAACTGGACCAGGTGCGCCGTGCGATCGACCGGCTGGCGCGGGAACGGCCTCGGCTGACCGTGGCCACGTTCACCAGCGGGGGCCGGCACCTGCTGCCCGCGGCCCTCGCCCGGTTCGTGGAGACGCACCCTGAGGTGGAGCTGACGGTGCTGGAGAGCGAACCGGAGGACGCCGTGCCGATGGTGCGCGGCGGCGCGGCGGACCTCGCGCTCGCCTACCACTTCGACGGGCCCCCGCCGGTGCGCCCGGGTGGACGCCCGGGCCTGGAGTGGCGGCCGCTGCTGGAGGATCCGCTGCGGCTGGTGCTGCCGCGTGGGCACCGCCTGGCCGGCCGGATCTCGGTGGACCTCGGCGAGCTGTCCGGCGACCGGTGGGTCCTGGGCTGCCTCAAGACGGAGGCCTTCCTGCGCCGGTACGCGGAGCTCGCCGGCTTCGACCTGAGGGTGGGCGCCTCCACCACCGACTACTTCTTCGCGCAGACACTGGTCGCGGCGGGCGTCGGCGTCTCCCTCGTCCCGCAGGTCGCCCTGGCCGGGGCCCCCGGGACGGTCGTCGTCCGTGTCGAACCCCCGCGTCCCGCCCGGCACATCGGCCTGGTCCTGCCGCGCGGGCGCCACACCGGCCCCTGCGCCGAGGCCCTGGCCGATGCCCTCGCCACCACCGCCACCGCCACCGCCGGCGCCGGCGCAACGCGGTGAGGCGCGGCACCGGGGCACGCGAGCCCGCCTGATCGACAAGGCACCCCCTGGGCCGCCGACAGCGCTCCGCCCGCCCCGCAGGAGTGATTCCGTCACCTCTCCGGGCCGGGGGTCGTTAGGGCCTGGGGGTTGACTCGGGGGCGAAGGGATGGCGGTATGCGGCAGTTTCCTCTGGAGATGCACCACGTGGCACCCGGCAGGGTGGTCGAGTGGCGGCTCAGGTCCACCGCGGCGGAGGCCCACGGGCCGGACGACCCGGCGAGCCGGAAAGCGTCCTTCAACCAGGACAAGCACTTCACCGTCGCCGAGGAGAGCCGGGCCGCCGACGACCCCGTGGCCTCCTGGGTCGCGGTCACCTTCGAGGTGACGGGCCCGCTGGACGAACCGGCCCTGGCCCAGTCGCTGCTGTCCTTCGTCCAGCGGCACGAGGTGCTGCGCTGCGCGTTCCGGCGGCTGGCCGGGGAGGTCGCCTGCGAGCCCTTCGCACCTGCCTCGCTCACCCTCGACCCCGAGCACGTGGACACGTTCGAGGACGCCGGAGCGCTGAGCGACTTCCTGGTCGAACGGTTCAAGCGGAGCATCGACACGCTGTCCTGGCCGCTGTTCATCATGGGGGCCGTGGTCCGCGAGGATTCGGCGACCGTGTACCTCGCCTTCGACCACATCGTCTGCGACGGCATGTCGATGCCCATCGTCGCCCACGAGGTGCTGACCGCCTACGAGGCCCTGTGCCGCGGCGAGGCCGCCGAACTGCCGCCCGCGCCCAGCTATCTCGACTTCGCCGAGGAGCAGCGCCGCCGCTACCTGTCCATCGACGCCCGCGACGGACGGCTGGACTACTGGAAGGCCTTCATGGGGCCGTCCGGCGAGTTCTTCCCGCGCTTCCCCCTCGACCTCGGCGTGGAGCCGGGGCGGATGTACCCCATCGTCAACGAGGCCTCGATGCTGCTGGACGCCGGTGAGGCGGAGGTCTTCGAGAAGACCTGCCTGGCGGTCGGCGGGAAGCCGTTCATGGGGGTGCTGGGCTCGGTGGCCGTGTGTCTGCGGGAGGCCGGCGGGCCCGGCGTCTACCGGGGGTTCATGCCGGTCAGCGAACGCGGCCGGAGCACCTGGACGAACTCGGTGGGCTGGTTCGTCAACACCCTTCCGATCGAGTTCGACGCCTCGCCCGGGCGGGACTTCGCGCAGGTGATGGCTTCCGTCCGGGCGGGGTTCGGCGAGATGATGACCCATCTCGACGTTCCGTTCGTCCGGGCGTGGGAGCTGCTGGCGCCCGAGGAGTTCGCCGCCCGCTCCTGGCCGTACCCGGTGAACTTCTTCTCCTACATCGACATGCGCAAGTGCCCGGGTGCCGAGCGCCACGACGACTGGCGGCCGACCACCCATGTGTGGTCGGCGCGGGCCAACGGGGCCTGCTCGTGGTTCCAGCGCGACACGGACGGCCTGCACATGAACTCCATCTACGTCGACACCCCGGCGGCCCGCCGGACCATGGGCGACTTCCAGGAGGCGCTGCGCCGCACCGTTCAGGACGTCGCCCGTTCCGGGGGTCTCCGTCGGCCGGTCGCCCTGACCCCGCAGCGCCGTCCGGTACGGATGACCCCGCTGGACGTGGCCGCGTCCGCGCGCCGCGGCTGAGCCGGGGCGCGGGAGCGCGGATCAGAGCCGGGCCGCGCGCCGCAGCAGCAGGGTGCGTTCCTGCTCGTTGCGGGTGAGTGAGGCGGCGCGTTCGAACTCGGCGCGGGCCTCGCACGGCCGGCCCAGGCGCTCCAGCAGGTCGCCCCGTACGCTCGGCAGCAAGTGGTAGGCGCGCAGGGCCGGTTCCTCCGCCAGGGCGTCGACGAGGGGCAGGGCGGCCGCTGGCCCGTCGGCCATCGAGACCGCCACCGCCCGGTTGAGTTCCACGACCGGTGAGGGGGCGAGCTGGGCCAGCCGGCCGTAGAGGGTGGCGATCCTGGCCCAGTCGGTGTCCTCGTAGCGGACGGCGGACGCGTGGCAGCCGGCGATCGCGGCCTGGAGGGAGTACGGTCCGCTGCCGGCGCGGCTCATCGCCCGGACGCCCCTGGCGATGAGCAGGCGGTTCCATCTGGCCCTGTTCTGGTCGGCGAGCAGCACCGGTTCGCCGTCGGGGCCGGTGCGGGCGGCGGTCCGGGACGCCTGGAACTCCAGGAGGGCGGCGAGGCCGTGCACCTCGCCCTCTTCGGGCATGAGGCCGGCCAGGACACGGGCCAGCCGCAGGGCGTCCTCGCAGAGGGCGGGGCGGAGGAGATCGTCGCCGGAGGTGGCCGAGTAGCCCTCGTTGAAGACCAGGTAGATGACCTCCAGGACGGAGGAGAGCCGTGCGTCGCGGTCGGCCCCGTACGGGACCTCGAAGGGCACCCCGGCCTTGGCCAGGGTCCGCTTCGCGCGCACGATGCGCTGGGCGACGGTGCTCTCGGAGGCGAGGAAGGCGCGGGCGATCTCCGGGGTGGTCAGTCCGCCGACGAGGCGCAGGGTGAGGGCGATGCGGGCCTCGGTGGCGAGGACGGGGTGGCAGGCCGTGAAGATCAGGCGCAGCAGGTCGTCGTCGATGTCGTCGGGTTCGGCCGGTTCGGCGGGTGGTGGCGCGTCCTCCAGGGTCCGGCCGACCTCGGCGAGCTTGCGCGCGTACGTCTCCTTGCGGCGGACCAGGTCGATCGCCCGGTGCTTGGCGGTCGCCATGAGCCAGGCGCCCGGATGGTCCGGGACGCCCGACTCGGGCCATTGCTCCAGTGCGGTGACGAGGGCGTCCTGGGCGATCTCCTCGGCGATGCCGACGTCCCGCACGATGCGGGTGACGCCGGCGATGATCCGCGCCGACTCGATCCTGAACACCGTTTCGACCGCCCGGGCCGCATCCACTGCCGTCACGGCCACCCATCAGAGCAGCCGTGACGCGGCAGGGCAAACGCGGCAGGAGCGGGCGGGATCACCGCCGCGCGGTCCTCGCGGGCCGGACCTACATCTCCCGGATCTCCCGGATCTCGGCGCTGACGTTCCATTCCGCCGGGTGGATCTCCAGGAACCGCCGCGTCCACTCGATCGCCTCGGCCTTGTCCTTGCACTGGGTGAGGGAGTAGCCGCCGACGACCTCCTTGGTCTCGGTGAAGGGTCCGTCGGTGCAGCTGGTCTTCCCGCCGGACCAGCTCAGGCGGGTCCCCTCGGAGGAGGGGAGCAGTCCGGCGGTGTCGAGCATGACGCCGGCCTTGGTGATCTCCTCCAGCAGGGCGCCCATGCGCTGCTCGAACTCGGGCGGGAACTCGTTGGGGGGCAGGTCCTGCTCGTTGATGCGGACCATCGTCAGGAAGCGCGGCATGGTGGCTCCTCGGTCGTACGGGCGGGGTCGCTCCCCGCCTCTCACCCTTGCGTCGAACGGGGGGCGCCTGGATCGACAGCCCTGCGGAAGATTCTTCGGGGAGTTTTCGCGGGGCCGGGCGCGCCCGGAGCCGCGCGGGAAACGCCCGCGTGTCCCCTCTCCGGGACCGCCCTCGGCGTGAGCGGAACCGGGAGCACGCGCCCTGCAGGCCCGGATCCGGCGCGGGGCCCTCCGCCGGAGCGGCGGCGGTTCGAGGCGGTGCGCCTGTGGACCGCCTCGGGGGCGAGCCGGCTCGCACCGGCCGCCGCTCCTCGCCTGCGGGTGGTCAGCGGCTGTCGCCGGTCCAGTCCCAGTGGCCCGGGTCGCCCGCCCGGCGGCGGTAGTGGGCGCGGCCGCCCGCCCCGTAGCGCCCTATCTCGGTGGGGAGGCGAGCCTCCTCGTCGAGCTGGGGCGTGCTCCAGCCCGTGATGTCCAGGAGGAGGCCGTCGAGCGGGCCGCCGACCAGTTCGCCGTAGTCGTGGCCGGGGCGCGGGCCGGGGTCGGGGTCCTCGTGGTCGGCGCCGTAGACCCGCCGCCGGAGCATCCTGTCGTCCATGCTGATCAGCTTCACAGGCGCCACTGACAACGGCCCGGCGACCGCCGGTCCGGGCGGCGGCGATGATGGGTGCCGCGCACCCGGCGGAGGGGCGCACGAGCGAGGAGCGACACGCATGGCACACGGGGTGCACCGGCCACAGGAGGACGCGGAGTTCGACTTCGTCCTGTCGATGACGACGGGGCCCGTCCTCGCCTATTTCTGCGGCAGCTGGCCCAAGGCGGTGGAGGCCTGCCGCGCGATGGACGCGGTCGTCGGCGAGCTGGTGAACGAGTACGGGACGCGGTTCACCGCCGTCCGCACCGACATGACCCGCTGCCCCGGGCCGACGAAGCGGTACGGCGTGGCCGGGGCGCCGACCGTCGTGCTCATCGAGGACGGCGAGGCGGTCGCGAGCCAGGCGGGCCCGATGGGCCACGAGGAGTTCCGGGCGTTCCTGGAGGCCCACCTCCGGCCCTGACGCCCCACCTCCGGTTCAGCGGGCGCCGCCTGCTCGCAGGAGGGTGACGGCGCGGCGTTCCAGGGCCAGCGCGTGCTCCACCAGGGTGGCGAACTCGTCGAAGAGAGCGCGTCGCACCGTGGCGTCCGTTTCTCCGTCGGGGCCTGCGTCCCGGCCGGCGGCGCGAGCCAGTTCCGCGAGGCGGGACCAGTGTCCGGCCGACTCGCGGAACAGGGCGGCCGCCTCGGGCCGGGCGGCGAGGTCGAGGAAGTCCGCGTAGAGCGGCCGGGTGGCGCCCGGGGCGGTCCACTCCCGTTCCAGGCAGGCGTACAGCCGGCGGGTCCCCGCGAGGAAGGCCTCCGGGGCGGAGAAGCGGCCCTCCCAGCCCGATGCGGTCCGTGTGTCACGCAGTTGCGCGGCGAGCTTCTCCATGCCGGAGAAGCCGAAGTTGACGTCGAACCTGTTGCCGAGCACCGGCCCGGTGAGGCGTGCGGCGGTGGCGGCGAGGGCTCCCTCGACGTCGGGGGGCCCGGCGGCGGGGCCGGTGGGCACGATCATCTCGTGGCGGCCCTTGCGGTGCCCGGACCAGGCGGCGCCGAACACCTCCGCGGGGATCCGGTACGGCGTCCGGGCGCCGTCCTCGACGTACAGGGCGTCGCCCTCGTACCCGGCGATGACCACGGTGTACGGATCGGCTCCGGCCATCTCGTCCTGCGGCCCGTGCCACGGGAGCCCGGACCGGTCGACCGTGCAGAACACCGGGCGCCCGGCGTCGAGGGCGGCGTGGACGCGGTCCCAGCGGGGCCCGGTGCTGTGGAACACCTCATGGGGGACGCGGAGCCGGTCCAGGGCGGAGCGGACCCAGGGGTCGGGGTGGGCCTGGGCGACGATCGTGAGCAGGGGTGGCCGGCCGCCGTACTCGAAGACGAAGTACATGAAGCCGATGCCGCCGGCCAGACCGGCGACGAGCGCCTCGTCGTGCGTGCTGCCGAGGGCGTGCCGGACGAGGGAGCTCTCGTGGTGGTGTCCGGTGCCGAAATCGTCGTACAGCAGCATGCGATCAGGGTAGCCGCGGGGCCCGACAGCGAACTTCCTGTACAGTTGTCCAGGAAATCGGGAGAAGGCTGCTCTTCCGTCCCCCCCCCTCCTGTTTCCCCCTGTTTCCCCCTGTTTCCCGCGAGAAGTGGAGCCGGCCATGCAGACGGTCGCTCAGGTCCTGATCGGCCTCGTGGCCGCGCTGCACGCGTACTTCCTGGTCCTGGAGATGTTCCTGTGGCAGCGACCGCCGGGCCGGGCGCTGCACGGCTTCGACGCGGACACCGCCCGCCTGACCGCGCCGCTCGCCGCCAACCAGGGGCTGTACAACGGCTTCCTCGCCGCCGGCCTGATCTGGGGGCTGGTCACCGGCTCGCTCGCCACTCAGGTCTTCTTCCTCGGGTGCGTGATCGTGGCCGGCGTGTTCGGGGCGGCCACCGCCAACCGTCGGATCCTGTTCGTCCAGGCGGTGCCGGGCGCCCTCGCGCTCGGCCCCGCACTGCTGGCCGGATGAGCCCGCAGGGCAGTTCACGGGACCGCGCGGGCGACCCCCGCACGGCCCGCACGAAGGCACGGCTGCGCGAGGGCCTGCTGGCCGAGTGCGCGGGCCGGCCGCTGGCGGAGGTCAGTGTCTTGGCGGTGGTCCGCAGGGCCGGCGTCGGGCGGGCCACCTTCTACCTGCACTACGAGGACCTCACCGCGCTCGCCGTCGACGCGTGCGCGGACGTCGTGCACGCGGCGGTCGACGCCCTGCACGCCTGGCAGGCCGCCCCCTCGCCACTCCCTCCGGCACGCCCCCCGGCCGCGCTCGCCGAGTTCTTGACGGAGGTGGCCGGCCGGGCACCGCTCTACCGCACCCTGCTCCTCCCGGGCGGCGGCGGCCCCCTCGGCGACCGGCTGCACCGGGAGCTGCGCGCACGCGCCCGTGCCGAACGCGCGGCCGTGGGCGCACCCCGGCCCGAGCTCGTCGCCTCGGCGGTCGCCGCGGCCTTCACCGGGGTCCTCGCGGACTGGCTGCACGGGGAGATCCCGGCGGATCCGGGCGGCCTGGCGGATCACCTCTGGGCCCTGCTCCTGGCCCTGCACCGGGCCACCCCCTGAGTCCTGTCGTCACAGGAGCGCCGGCAGGGCCCGCGGCGTCCGGTGCCGTGCACCGAACGGCACAGGGGCGCCCGCGTACCGGACGTACCCGGGCGCCCCGACAACGCGGCGAGGCGCGGTGCCGGGCGCCGCGGGCCGGGCGGGACTCCGACGACAGGGCCCGGCGACCCGACTCCGCGGCCGGGACGCAAGAAGACCCCGCCGGAGGACCGGCGGGGTTCCGTTCACGGCACGGCTCGTGCGGTGGCTACCCGATGGGGACCACGTTCTCGGCCTGGGGGCCCTTGGGTCCCTGGGTGACGGTGTAGTCGACCCGTGCGTTCTCCTCCAGCGACTTGAACCCCTGGGTCTGGATCGCGGAGAAGTGCACGAACACATCAGGACCGCCGTCGTCCTGCTGGATGAAGCCGAACCCCTTCTCCGAGTTGAACCACTTCACGACACCTGTTGCCATCTTGCTGATCCTTCACAACGGTCCACTGCGGGCCGCACACGCGGCCGTCTCGATCCTGCCCAACGGTCCCCCACAGCACACGCCGAACGCGGCCAACCGGGGCGCGTCGCGCATTCGAACTTGCGCACGCCCCATCAGCCGTCCGAGGGAAACGAGCCGCCCGCACGGGCCGCCCCGGCGCGGACCGCCCACCCGCAGCCGAGACAGTCGGCGCCCGGCGAGGGCCGCGGCCGAGGCCGCTCCCCCTGTGCCCACTGCGCGGAGGACCGCCCGGGCGGACCCGACGCCCCTGAGGGTCCGCCCCCCGCTGGTACCATGGGCGGTTGACCATCTGCTTTCCTTCTTCTCCCCCCGCTTCGAAAGGTCCTGCATGAGGAACCCGTCAGCTCATGGCCGCTTCGGTGTGAAGGGCGGTGCGAAGGGCGGCGCCAAGGCCGCCGCCAAGGCCCCCCGCAGCATCGGGCCGCAGGGTGAGTTCGCGATGCCCGAGCCGAAGTCGCCGGCGCTGGCGCCGGTGGAGTCGTTCTCCGAGCTCGACCTGCCCGTGGAGCTGGTGGAGACCATGGCCTCCCTGTCGGTGACGAAGCCGTTCCCGATCCAGGCGGCGACCCTCCCGAACGCCCTCGCCGGGCGGGACGTCCTGGGGCGCGGCCGGACCGGATCCGGCAAGACCCTCGCCTTCGGCCTCGCCCTCCTGGCGCGCACGGCGGGACGGCAGGCAGATCCGAAGCGGCCGCTGGCACTGGTCCTCGTACCGACGCGCGAGCTGGCCCAGCAGGTGACCGAGGCGCTGGAGCCGTACGCGACGGCCCTGCGGCTGCGGATGGCCACGGTGGTCGGCGGGCTGTCCATCGGCCGTCAGGTGAGCGCCCTGCGGACCGGCGCGGAGGTCGTCGTGGCCACCCCGGGGCGGCTCAGCGACCTGGTCGGGCGGCGCGACGTGCACCTGGAGCGGGTGGCGATCACGGTGCTCGACGAGGCCGACCAGATGTGCGACATGGGGTTCATGCCGCAGGTCACGGAGATCCTGGACCAGGTGCACCACGCGGGTCAGCGGATGCTGTTCTCGGCGACCCTGGACCGCAACGTCGACCAGCTGGTGCGCCGGTACCTCAAGGACCCGGTCTCCTCGTCCGTCGACCCGCAGGCGGGCGCCGTGACGACGATGGACCACCACGTCCTGCACATCCACGCGGCCGACAAGGTCTCGGCGGCGACCGAGATCGCGGCCCGCGACAACCGCGTGCTGATGTTCCTCGACACCAAGCACGGCGTCGACCAGTTCGTGAAGCACCTGCGTGCGATGGGCGTACGGGCCGAGGGGCTGCACAGCGGGAAGTCGCAGCCGCAGCGGACCCGCACCCTCGCCCAGTTCAAGTCCGGGGCCGTCACCGTGCTCGTCGCGACCAACGTCGCCGCGCGCGGCATCCACATCGACGACCTCGACCTCGTCGTCAACGTCGACCCGCCGGCCGACCACAAGGACTACCTGCACCGCGGCGGCCGCACGGCCCGGGCCGGCGAGTCCGGCCGGGTCGTCACCCTCGTCACTCCGAACCAGCGCCGGGACATGGTCCGGCTGCTGTCCGACGCCCGGATCCGGCCGACGATCACGCAGGTGCGGTCCGGCGAGGCGGCGCTCAGCCGGATCACCGGCGCGAAGGCCCCGTCCGGCGTGCCGCTGTCCGGCGCCGCGCCGACGGACGCCCAGGGCAGGCCGTCGGGGACGGAGCTCGGCTTCCGCGGCATCGGTACGCGCCCGGGTCGGCCCGGGAAGGGCAAGGAGTCGCGCAGGACGCTGGAGGCCCGCCAGCAGGCCGAGGCGCGCCGCGCGGCCAGGGTCCGCCGGGGCATCTGACCGGCCGCCCGCGGCGCCTACCCCGTACCGGCCCAGGTCAGACCCGTTCGAACACGTGCGAATGGCCGACGACGCGGAAGCCGCGCCGCTCGTACCAGTGGCGCGGCCAGTCCGTGGCGACGGGCGGTCACTCGGGGTAGGCGGTCACCCGGGGCATGCGGTCGCTCGGGTTACGGGGTGTCCGACGCGACGGGGCGCCTGCGCAGGCGCTCGGCGGCGGCGTTGCGGACGCGGCGGGTGCGGGCGTCGGCGGCGAGCAGTTCCAGAGCCTCGTAGGAGGTGAGCAGCCGGACCGCGGTGCGCTGGCACCAGTCGGAGGATCCGGTCAGCTCGGCCGGGGACCAGGGCTCGCCACGGGTGACGGCCGTGAGCAGGTGCCACTCCCGCAGCCGGCGCTCGGGGAAGGCCCGGCCGGCGAGCACGCCGGCCATGGCGCGTGCCCAGGCGGTGAACGCGTCGTCGGCGAGCAGGCCCGCCGCCCGGCGGTCGAGATGGGTGACCACCGCGCTCTCGGCCATGACCCGGTCGGGATCGCGCAGTACGGCGGTCACCGCCTCGGCCTCGGCCGCGGTGTCCTCGCCCGGTACCGCGGCCAGGGATTCCAGGTGGCGGACGTAGCGCCAGTGCTCGGGGGGCGTGTCGGCGTCGGGGAGGCTCATAGGGCGGCACCCCCGCGGGCGTGTCCGGCCCGGCCGGCGCCGGTGGCCGGTGCCGCCCGGACCCCGGCCACCGGTGTCGCGGGCGCACCCGCCGGTATGACCATGGCCGGTTCCCGCTGCTTCTTGCCTGTCCGCATGGCCCCCATTCCACACGACCGGCGCGAACGAGCGGCGGCCAGGGTGCCGTCCGGGCGTTGCCGGGGTGCTCGGCCACCCGGCCCGGGCCGTCAGACCTGCTCGAAGTGGAACGACTTGATGAAGCAGTCGCGGGGCTGGCCGATCGCGAAGAAGACGCAGTCGACCAGGGACTGGGCGGTGAGGGGGTCCTTCGCCGTGCGCGGGGCGCCCTCCCAGGACTCCGAGAGCGGGTCGTGGTTGTCGAAGTCCGGCGGGTACAGCGAGATCACGCGGACGCCCCGGTCGCGGAGCCGGCGGGAGAGGATCTCGGTGAAACCCGCCTGGGCGCTCTTGGCGGCGTAGAAGGCGTCGTGGGCGTCGGACCGGTGGTGTCCGGCGTCCGCGCAGCCGGACACCATGGTGACGATGTCCGGCTTGGCCGACTTCAGCAGCAGCGGGAGGAACGCCTTGGTGGCCAGTACGGTGCCGGTGGCCCCGGAGGCGAGGGTGTCGACGACCTCCTCGTCGGAGACGGACAGCAGGTCGGTGCCGTGCTGGTAGCGGGAGCCGTTGTTGACCAGTACGTCCACGTGGTCCGTGCGGGCGGCGACCGCGGCGGCGAACTCCCTTACGGAGGCGGGGTCGGTGAGGTCGCAGGCGTGGGCGTGGACGCGGTCGGCGTCGTGGCCCTGGGCCCGGATCTCGTCCCGGACGCGTGCGGCGGCTTCGAGGGTGCGGGCGGAGAGGTGGACCTCGGCTCCCCGGCTCGCGAAACGGAGGGCGAGGGTGCGCCCGAAGTCGCGGCCGGCGGCGGTGATGACGACGCGATGGTGCTCAAGTGTCATGTCTGCGCTCCTGATTCGTGGTCGATACACATGATCTCAGGTGCGGGACGGCGGTTGGGGGCGGGCGGTTGGGGGCGGGTCAGGTCTGGCCGGGCAGTGGCGCCCCGGTCTCCAGCAGGGTCTTGAGGCTCGACGCGATCATCGGCCAGGCCTGCCCGCACATGCCGATCAGGCGGCCGTCCGGCTCGAACCCCTCGTGGCGGATCGTCAGCCGGGCGAGGGTGTCGCCGACCGGCTCGATCTCGTAGGTCACCCTTGTGCGGGGCGCCGCGGCCAGCTCGGCCCGCAGCTCCTCGTCGATGCCGGCCGTCGCCGCCCACTGCGGGCTGAAGGTGTGCCAGGTGTAGGACAGCAGGCGGTCCGGGACGCAGCCGAGGACCAGCTGGCCGGGGTCGCTGGTGCGGCTCCCCCGTTCGATCCAGTCCATCGCCGAACCCACCGCCCAGTCGGTCTCGAAGCTCGGCCCCCAGTACCGGCGGGTGAGGGCCGGGTCGGTGAGGGCCTGCCAGACCCGTGACGGATCTGCCTGGATGTAGAGGGTGTAGGTGATCGCGCTGTCGCTCATGGCCCCATGCTGCGGGACCGCGGACCACGGACGGCGGATTTCACGGCCTCGGCGGTGGCGGGGGAGCCCCCGGCCGCGGGTCACCAGCGTGCGCCCTCCTCGGGAAGCTCCGTGAGCGGCGTCCGGGCGGGGGCGGGGAGGCCCAGGCGGACGCGGGCCGCGTGGACCGCGGCGAGCTCGTCCTCGCCGGCCGGGCCCCAGTCGCTCAGTTCCCGGACCTGTTCGGGGGTGGCCAGCAGCCGGGCGTACGCCGGGTCCGCCGCCGGCGGGAGGCCGGCGAGGCGGGCGGCGACGCGGACGTGGACGCCCTCCTCGCCGCAGCGGTAGCCGAGCGGGGCGGACCCCGTGGCGGTCGCGGCGCTCGGGGGCGGGAGCTGGGCGGCGCCGGTGTCCCGGCCGATCCGGAGGAGGACCCGGCCGTCGGGGGCGAACAGCCAGGCGGAACGGTCGCGTACGGGCAGGTGCGCGGGGACGGGGCCGCAGTGCCAGGCGCCGCGCTGGGGGACCCGGTGGGCGCGGAGCGCTCCGAGCCGGTCGAGGGCGGTCGGTGCGGTGGGGCTGCCGTTCTCCAGCAGGGCGGCGCCGGAGCCGTTGATGCGGGCGCGCAGGGCGGACAGGGCCCGGCGGGCGTCGCCGGGGTCCATCAGGGAGGGCAGGTCGGCCGGCTCGGCGAAGTGGATGCCGGTGATCTCCTGCGCCGGGAGGCGGACGGCGTCGATCCGGTCCGGCGTCCAGGTCCCGCCGTCGTAGACGTGCAGGATCTCGCCGGGGAAGCGCATCTCGGGCGGGAAGCCCGGGGTGTCGGCGGGGATCCAGTCCACGGCCAGGCCGCTCGGGTAGCGGCCGTCCACGCCCAGTTCCTCCCGCAGCTCCCGGGCGGCCGCCGCGGACGGCGCCTCGCCGGCATCGATGGCCCCGCCGGGGAGCATCCGGTCGGCGCGGTAGTCGACGCTCTGGACGAGGATCCGGCCGTCGGTGTCGGTGACGAGCACCACGGCCGCGGTCCAGACCACGGCCCGAGAGGCACCGTACTCCTCGGGGGTCATCCAGGTCCCCGCGTCGCGGTCTCGCTCGTCGCTCGCGGTGTGGTCGGTCGCGGTGTGGTCGGTCGCGCTGCGGTCGGTCAGCTGCGGCATCGGGACTCCGTTCCCCTGGGTGGACCAGCCGCCTGTGCAACAGCGGGCACGGCCCGCGGGTTACGGCGGTCCGCGGAGGCGGAACCCGGCGATTCACCGTGCCGCTCCCCTGCCTCCTTATGACCGGGTTATGCCGCCGTTGCTAGCGTGCGGGGGCGGACTGGCGGCATGGACACCGCCGGTCCGACCAACTTCAGAGGGCGGTACGGGCCCGGCCGTGGCCGGCCGCCGGGGCGGGAGCAGGAACGGCAGTGGCGGGGACAGCGGTGGGGACGGGGACCGGGGCCGGAGCGGGAGCGACGGACGTGCGGGGCGGCGGAGCCGGCCGGCTGGCCGGGGTCGACGCCGTGCGGGGCATAGCCGTGCTCGGCATGTTCGCCGTGCACGTGGGCCCCAGCCCGCAGCCCGAGGGCGCGGGCTACCTGCTGGTCGCGGCCGACGGGCGCGCCCCCGCCCTCTTCACGCTCCTCGCGGGCTTCTCCCTGGTCCTCGCGCAGCGCGGCACGGATCCGGCACGGCGTCCCGAGGGCTGGGGATCCCGGTGGCGTCCGCTGCTGATCCGCTGCGCGGTCCTGGCCGTGCTCGGCCTCTGCCTGGCCTCGCTGTGGCCCGGGATCCTGGTCATCCTCGCCTTCTTCGCCGTGTACTTCCTGGCCGCGGAGCCGTTCACCCGGCTCCCCACCCCGGTGCTCACCGCCGTGGCGGGCGCGTCGGTGGTGGTGGGGCCGCTGCTGTCGTTCCTGCTGGGCCCGCTGTTCGGGTACGGGTCCTCCGGGCGCGGCCTGGTCCCGGAGGCCGCGGACCTGACCAGCTGGCCGGGACTGGCTGCGGTGCTGTGCGAGCTGCTGCTGACGGGGGCGTATCCGCTGGCCACGTACTTCCCGTACGTCCTGGCCGGAATGGCCCTGGCCCGGCTGTGCGACGTGCGGGAGCCGGTGATGGCCCGGCGGATGGCGGTGTGGGGCACGGCGGCCGCGGTCGCCGGGTACGGCTCCGCCTGGCTGGCCGCCCATGCGTTCGGCACCCGGCAGCGGCTGCTGGAGGCGATAGCGGTCCACCACCCGGAGGCCATGGCCGCGGCCGACCCGGTGCGCGAGGTGCTGAGCGGCCAGTTCGGCGCCGTGCCGAGCACCTCCTGGGACTGGCTGCTGCTGGCCGACCCGTACAGCCAGACCCCGCTGGAGACGCTGGGCAATGCGGGCGTCGGCTGCGCGCTCATCGGCCTGTGCGCGCTGGCCGCACGGCACGGGGTCGGCACCCGCCTGCTGCGGCCGCTCACGGTGCTGGGGGCGATGGCGCTGAGCGCGTACGTCGTCCACGCGCTGGTCCTGGCCGGCCCGGCGCACGGCGCGGCGTCCTGGTCCGCGTGGATCGCCTTCAGCGGCGCGGCGCTGGCCCTCACCTGGGCCTGGCAGCGGATCTGGGCCGGCAGCCCGCTGCGCCGCGGCCCGGTGGAGCACGCCCTGCGGCTGGCCACCCGGTTGGGTGCCAGGGCGTAACCCCCGGCCGTCCTCCCGCGCGCGTCCGCCGGGCGGACAGGACGCGGGGAACGGAAGGTGGCAGGCCTTCTGGTTCCGAGCCCCCCACCCCCGTGGGGGGACTCCGACCCGGAAGGAACCTCCCGTACGTCGCCGGGTGCCGGAGCGCCCCGCGAGAACGATCACAACGCTAGAGCCGGGCGGCCGACTTGCCCCATGGCAGCGGGCGTCAGCAAGGGGACCGAACGCGCCACGAGGGGACCCGGCACGCCGTATTGGGGACATCAGGTCCCAAACAGCTGCAATGAGCTGGCATTTCGCGCTGGTCTATGCTCATCCCCTGTGGCCTCGCATGCGCACCTGGGGACGACGTCCTCCGCCCTCACCCGCCTGAACGTCGATGCCGCACGTCTGCTCGGGATACCCCCGACCGGGTACGCGCACCTGCTGGGCATGGCTCCCGAGCACCTCGACGACGACCTGTGCCGGCCCCCCGCCATCACGAGCATCCGCATCGCGGAACTGGCCACGGTCCATGCTCCGTGGGCCGAGGTGGCCCTGCTGCTGACGCAGCGGTCCGGCATCGGAAGCCTCGGGGTCTGGGACTACCTGATCACCTCCGCCCCCACCCCCCTGGAGGGGATCCGGGACGCCGCGGCCTACCTCGGCGCCGTCGTCGACACCGGCACGGACCAGCTCCGGATCACCGAGGACGGGGACCGTGTCACCCTCAGCCACGTCAACCGGGGCGATCTGGAGCACGAGGCGGCCTGCGCCGTCCGCGCCTGCGCGCTCGGCGTGTACCTGCGCCGCCTGAGCGAGGCCGCCCGGCGGCCCCTCGTCCCGCTCCGCGTGGCCCTGGCCGCCGAGGCGCCCCGCCGGTACGACGCGCTGACCGAGCTCTACGGCACCCGCGACATCACGTTCGGGGCCCCGGTCAGCTCGCTCACCCTCCGTACCTCCGACCTGACGGCCCCGACACCGCACGCCCAGCCCGGGCTGTCGGCCGTGCTCCGACGACACGCGGACCAGACCCTGGCCGCCGCGGTCCCGCTGCGCGACTGGCTGGACCTCTTCCGCAGCGCCCTCGCCTCCGTCCACGACGAAGGCGTGCCCGACCTGTCCACCGTCGCGCACCGCATGGCCGTCAGCCCGCGGACCCTCCAGCGGCGCCTCGACGAACACGGCACCACATGGAGCGGCGAGGTCGAGGCCGTACGCCGGGACCGTGTCTCGCGGCTGCTCCACACCACCGGGCTGAGCATCGACGCGATCGCCGCCCGCAGCGGCTACGGCGACGCCCGCGCCCTGCGCCGGGCCGTCCGGCGCTGGTACGGCACCACACCCGCCGCGCTGCGTCGCACCGGCCACCCGCACGGCGGTGTGCCGGAGCCGCTGCGGTAGACGAGTGCGCGCAGGGACCGCCCGTCAGCGGTGGAGCCGGTGGGCCCGGTCCCGCGGCACCCGGCCCGCAGGGCCGGGGGCCGGCTGGTCGGCGGGGTGGTCACCGGATGGTTTCGGGTCGGAGGGGCGCAGTCACCCGACCGTGTGACGGGCGCGGGTCCGGGCGGCGGCGGTGCGGCAGGGTGGTCGGATGCAGCTGCGCCGGGCTCTGCCCCTGACACTCGCCGCGCTCGTCATGGCCTCCGGATGCGTGACGGTGCACCCCTCCCCCGTACCGGACGCGCCGCGTGCGGCTGCGGCTCCGGATCCGGCCATCCGCGGGCTGCCGCCGGAACCCACGGCCGCCGCCCGGCCGTTGGTCCGGCTGCCTCCGCCGGGGGCCGCGGAGCCCGCCGCCATGCCGGGCACCCGGGTGTCCGTACCGGTGTCGGGACCGGCGGCGGCGCCGCACCTGCCCCGGACCGCCGGGGAGCCGCAGCGCCCGCCCCACAGGGCGGGGCCTGCCAGGGCCCGTAAACCGGTGGAACCGGCGAGGACCGCGCCCCGGAAGAAGGCCCGCCGGCAGTCGGCGGCCCCGGTGAAGTCCCGGCCCGCTCCTGTGCGTTCGTACGACATGGCTCCCCTGTGCAGGGCCGCCGAGGGCACGGTGTCGCCGGCCATCGTGGCGCTCTGCCGCTGAATTGGGTGGATCCGCCCGCCGCCGGATACCTACAGTGACGGCGTACCCTGTCGTCGAGCCGGAGCGGATCATGCGCACCCACTATCCCCGTACGCCTCATCTGCCCTGGTCACCCGGGGCTTCGGCGGACGACGTCCGGTCGCTCGGACTGGCGGGGCTGGACGGACGCGAGGTCGTGGTCACCGAGAAGCTCGACGGGGAGAACACCACCCTGTACGCGGACGGGCTGCACGCCCGCTCGCTCGACTCCGGGCACCACCCCTCACGGGCCTGGGTCAAGGGCCTCCAGGGGCGGATCGGCCCCGGCATCCCCGCCGGGTGGCGGGTGTGCGGGGAGAACCTCTACGCCCGGCACTCGATCCCGTACGAGGACCTGGACAGCTGGTTCTACGGCTTCTCGGTGTGGGACGGGGAGCAGTGCCTGGACTGGGACCGGACCGTAGGGTTCCTGCGCGGTCTCGGGGTACCCGTTCCGCGGGTGCTGTGGCGCGGCACCTTCGACGAGCGGGCGCTGCGCCGACTGAGGCTCGACACCGCCCGGCAGGAGGGTTACGTCGTGCGTACCGCCGCCGGCTTCTCCCGGGCGGACTTCGGGCGGTGCGTGGCGAAGTGGGTGCGGGTCGGACACGTACAGACCGACACGCACTGGATGTACGCGGAGGTCGTACCCAACGGGCTCGGTCCGGCGGCCCCGTTGTGGGCGGTGCGCTCGGGCGCCGAGCCCGATGTCGCGGCCCTGTCCGCCGCCGTCGGCACGGACGGATCCACGGCCACGGACACGGCCACGGATGCCGACGCCGACACCGACGCCGACACCGACGGTGATGTGGGCGCCGACGGTGATGTGGTCGCCGAGGCCACCGCCCGGATCGACGCCTGGGGGCGGACCGGAGACGACCGGCTGGCCGGAGTGCTCGCCGCCGTGCTCCGTCGCGCACCGCGTGCCCGGACGGCCGCGCGTCTCGCGGCCGGTCCGGCCGGGATGCCCCTCGCGCGGCGTGTCGGCGACCTGCTGGGGCTGTACCCGTACCTCCAGCGGCCGTTCTCCGACGCCGACCGCCGGGCGGGACTCGTCCGGATGGCCACGGCGGCGGATCTCGGGGTGCTGCACGCGCTCGCCGGTGCGCTGGCCGACGGGCCGCAGGCGCGGGAGTGCGTGGAGTGGTCCGCGCTGTGGGCCGAGGAGGCGGGGCTGCTGGGCGGCCCGGATCCGCTGGAGGACCTGCGTACCGCGCTGCGGGAACCCCTCGCCGGGCTGGGTGCGGCCGCGGCCGACCGCTGCTGGGCGGAGGCCCGGCGCGCGTTCGCGGACGGCAGGATCTCCGGGGCCGCGGTGGAGGAGACGGTGGCGGCGACGTGGCAGTGGCGTGACGGATCGTTTCCCCGGCTGGTGCAGCTGTGTGGCCCCTCGGGCAGCGGGAAGAGCACCTTCGGCCGCGCCCTGCCCGGTGTGGACGCGTACGTCTCGCTCGACGACCTGCGCGGCGCCCGGGGTTCGCGCACGGACCAGCGGGCCAACGCCGAGGTGCTGAGCGCGGGCCTGGACCGGCTCGACGCCGCCCTGGCGCGCGGCGGGACCGTGGTGTGGGACGCCACCTCGCTCACCGACCAGCAGCGCGGGCTCGCCGGTTCGGTGGCGCGCCGGCGTGACGCGCTGGTCACCCATGCCGTGGTGCTGGTCGAGGAGGCGGAGCTGGTGCGCCGCAACGGGGTGCGTCCGCATCCGGTGCCGCCGCGGGTGCTGACCTCGCAGCTGCACCGGTTCAGCCCGCCGTACGCGGGCCGGGCGCACCGTACGTGGTACGTCGGCGCCGGCGGGCGGGTGGAGGACACGGCGGGCACGCTCGCGCCCTGGCCGGTCTCCTTCGGCGCGGGCGGAGGCACCGATGCGCACCAGTGAGCAGCTCTACCACCAGGTCCGCTGGGACCCCCGGTTCGATCCGGCGCGGTTCGTGCTCGGCCTGCTCCAGCGCGGTGCGGCTCCCAAGCGGGTCCCGCTGCCCTCCTTCGTGCCCGGCGGGGACATCCCCTGGCACCGGGTGCTGTTCGTCGAGGCCGACGGCGAGCTGGTGTGGGACCGGGCGACCGGCGTGGACCTGATCGACGTCACCGCGGCGGGCCGGGTCCGGGATCCGCGGCTGCTGCGGGCCCCCTTCTTCACGGCCCGCACCCCGTACGCGTGGGATCCCTCGGGCGGCGGCGCGTGGCGTCCCGCGCAGGCAGCCCCGGCGGACGCCGCGGCGGCACCGTCCTCGGTGCGGCTGCTGACCTGGAACACGCTCTGGGACCGCTACGACGCCCCGCGGATCGCCACCGCGCGGCGCAGACCGCTCCTGCTGGCCGATCTGGCCGTCGCGGACGCCGACGTCATCGCGCTGCAGGAGGTGGAGCCGGAGCTGCTCGGCATGCTGCTGGCGGCGCCGTGGGTGCGGGCCGGGTACACCCTCGGCACGGATCCCGGCGGCCGGGACGTCTGCGCGCACGGGCTGCTGGTCCTGAGCCGGCTGCCGGTGCGGGAGGCGGGCCTGCACATGTTCCGCCCGCACAAGGCGGTGACCGCCGTGACGGTGGACACCGCGGCCGGGCCGCTGGTCGTCGCCGGCACCCACCTGACCAGCGACCACACCGAGAACGGGCACGAGAAGCGGGAGGCCGAACTGGCCCGCCTCGCGGAGGGCCTGGGCGCGATCGAGGCCGGCGTGGTCCTCCTGGGCGACTTCAACGACGGCCGCCACGGCGCCGAGGGGCCGGCGCCCGCGCTCGGCATGCGCGACGCCTGGAGCGAGGTGCACGGGGCGGCCGACGCCACACCGACCTTCGACCCGGCGGCCAATCCGCTGGCCGCGGTCGGTTCGCTGACGGGCCGCGCCTCCCGGCTGGACCGGATCCTGCTGGGCTCCACCCCGGCCCGGGTGACCCGGGCGGCGTTGCGCGGCGACTCACCGGCCCCCGGCGGACTGTTCGTCTCCGACCACTTCGGGGTGGAGGCGACGGTGGAGTTCGGGACGCCCGGCGGGACGCCGGCACGCCTCGACGTGCCGGCGACGGCGCGGACGGCGGTGGCGTGGCTGCCGCCGGGCCTGCCGGACGCGGTGGGTGAGGTGCGCCGGGAGCACGACCCGGCGGCCGGCCGCTGGCCCGCGCACGTGAACCTGCTCTTCGGCTTCGTACCGGAGTCCTCCTTCGCCGAGGCCGTCCCGCTGCTCGCCGAAGTGGCCGCGGGGACCGCCGCGTTCGAGGCCCGGCTGGAAGGTGTGCACAGTTTCGGGCACCGTGAGGAAGCCACCGTCTGGCTGGATCCGGCGGCCGGTGGCGAGGCGCCGTGGCAGGAGCTCCGGCGGGCACTGACGGACCGGTTCCCCGGCTGCCGGGGGCGTTCCGGCGGACCCGGGGGCTACACCCCGCACCTGACGCTCGGGCGCAGCCGCGACCCGCAGCGGGCCGTCGCGGAGTTCACGGCGCGCCTGGGCGGGGGGCTGTCCGCGCGGGTCGGGGAACTGGCCATGCTCTCGCGGCGCGGGGACGGGCCGATGCGGGTCCGGGCGAGGGTGCGGCTGGGCACGGGCGAGGTGCGCTGGACAGCCGAGCCCCTCGCGGAAGCCCGGCCGGAGCGCGGGAACGACCGGGCCGCGGCGGTCATCGCGCGCATCGGGGCCGCACTGCCCGGTGCGCGGGTGCACGTGGCCGGTTCCCGCAGGATGGGCTGCGCCCTGCCGGGCGCCGACCTCGACCTGGTGGCGGCGCTGCCGGGAACGGCCGATGTCGCCCGGGTGCGCGAGCGGATGGCGGCCGCGCTGCCGCAGGCCGGGGGGCTGCGCGAGGTGACGGGGGCCCGGGTGCCGGGCCTGCGCTTCCGTGTCGGGTCGCTGTCGGTGGACCTGGTGGTGGTCTCCACCGGCGAGCTGGATCCGGCGCGGGCGGTGGGGCGGCGGGCGGAGCTGGGCGAGGCCGCCGCCGTCGCGCTGAGCGCGGTGAGCGACGCCGACGCCGTACGGGCGGCGGTGGGGGCGGAGCATGCCGCGTTCGCCGGGCTCGCGCGGCGGGTGAAGGCGTGGGCGCGGGCCAGGGGACTGGACTCGGCACCCTTCGGGGGGCTGCCGGGACTGGCCTGGTCGGTCCTCGCCGCGCACACCGTCCGGGAGGCGGGGGCCCTGCCGCCGGACGCCCTGCTGCGGGAGTTCTTCGGACGGTGGGCCGCCTGGGACTGGCGCGAGCCGGTCTCCCTGGCGGGGCCGGATCCGGCGGCCCCGACCCCGACCTCGGCCGCGCCGGGCCCGGATCGGGATCAGGATCGGGACCCGGATCCGGATCCGGTGACGGTCCTCACCCCGTCGGCGCCGGTCCGCGCTTGCACCGCCCAGGTGACCCCGGACCTGCGGGACCTCCTGGTCCAGGAGCTGTACGGGGCATGGGAGCTGCTGGAATCGGGGGTCGGGGCGGACGCCCTGGCCGCGGCCGCGGTGCCGCCGCACCGCCGGCACGCCGCCTGGGCGGTGGTCACCGTACGGGCGGCCGAGGCGGAGTTCGAGGAGGCACGGGGCCGGGTGCGCGGGCGGATGCGGGCGCTCCTCGGCGCCCTTGAGGAGGCCGGCGTCAGTGGTGCGCACGCCTGGCCCCGCCCCTTCGAGCCCGGGCCGGGCCTCGCCCGGTACGCGATCGGCCTGGGCGCGGCGCCGCCGGACGCGGCGCGGCTTGCCGGGCCGGCCGACCGGTGGCGGGCCGGCCTGCGCGGGGTCGAGGTGTCCTGGGCTGCGGGCGGTGAGGTGCCGGACCTGGGGGGTGTCCCGCCGGTCGGGCCGGATGCGGGCGCGGGGCCGTGGGCGGACGGCGTCAGACCTCGATGATGATCTTCCCCGGTGTGTGGCCGCCCTGGCTGAGCTCGAAGGCCGCCGCCAGCTCGGCCAGGGGGAAGGTCCTGGCGACCGGCACCTTCAGCTGTCCGCTGTCGGCGAGCCGGCCCAGTTCGGCCAGATCGCTGCCGACGGGGCGGACCCAGATCCACTCGCCGCCGGAGCCGAGGACGCTGGGGTCGGCGATGGAGGCGTGTCGGCCGTCGTCGTGGAGGACCTCGCGGGTGACTCCACCGACCCCGCCGACGAAGTCCGCCACCACAGTGGGCCCGTCGGGCACGAGGGCGCGGACGCGGTCGGCGAGCCCGTCGCCGTATGCGACGGGCTCGGCGCCGAGTTCGCGCACCCGGTCGTGATTACGGGGGGACGCGGTGCCGATGACGCGGGCGCCCAGCGAGCGGGCGATCTGCACGCCGAAGGAGCCGACGCCGCCCGCGGCGCCGTGGATGAGGACAGTGTCGTCCCTGCCCGTGCCGAGGCGTGTGAGCAGCTGGTAGGCGGTGAGCCCGGCGAGGGGGAGCCCGGCGGCCTCGGCCCAGCTCAACGAGGCGGGCTTGTGCGCGAGGGCGCGTACGGGCACGGTGACGAACTCGGCGAAGGTCCCGCCGTGCACGTAGTCCTTGCGGGCGTAGGCCATGACCTCGTCGCCCTCGGCGTACTCGGGGACGTCGATGCCGACCTTCTCGACCGTGCCGGCCACGTCCCAGCCGGGGACCACCGGGAAGACGACGTCCATGAGGGGGTCCAGCCCGCCGGCCATGATCTTCCAGTCGACGGGGTTGACGGCGGCGCACTTGACCCGGACGAGGACCTCGCCGGGGCCGAGCCTGGGCAGCGGCAGCCGGGTCTCGGAGAGCACCTCCGTCCCGCCGTACGTCTCGTACGCCATCGCCCGCATGGTTTCCTGACCGCTCCGGCCCGACTCGGACATGTACCCGACCTCTCCGTGTGCTGGTGGACCCCGCCCCGGCCCATCCCACCACGCGGGCCACGGCCCGGCCGGTCGGACACGACCGACCGGTCGGGCGTGCACCGGGAAGGCGGCCCGGAGGGCGAGCCGCCCGTCCGCCCCCTCGGCGAGACGGTGCCGGCGCCCGCACCGAGGACCTGCGCCGCCTCGTACACGACGGGAACGGTGCTGCGGGTCGCGGGCGGGCGCTGAACGGGCGGTCGTCCGGCGTCGGCACACCCCCTACCCCATGGCCGCCCGGGTGTTGGGGCCGTAGACGCCCTGGGGGTCGCCCTTGATGGACCGGTCGCGCTGGAGCTGGCCGACGCCGCGCTTGGTCTGGCCGTCGTAGACGCCGGTGACGGAGACATAGGTGAAGCCCTGCCCCAGGAGCAGCTCCTGCAGGGCCCGCACCTCGGGCCCGCTGTCGCCCATGCGCAGGGTCGCGTACGCGCCCGACGGCCGTGCGGCCGACGCGCTGGGCGCGGTGGACGGCTTCGCCGCCGGGCTCGTCGTCCGGGCCGGCACGTCGCCGGCCGGGGCCGAAGCTGCCGCGGACCGGGCGGACGCCGTGGGACCGGAGGGTTCGGCGTCGGCGGCCGGACCGCCCGGTAGCGCCGGCACGGTCAGCTCGGCCGGCGGCTCGGCCCGGGGCGGCTGCGGGTCGGGGCCGGTCAGCAGGAGCACGAGGCCGCCGACGGCCGCGAGCCCGAGGACGGTGCCCACGGCCGGCGCGAGGCGGCTCCGGCGGCCCGCGCCCGCGGCATGCCTACGATGGCGGGCGGCGGCCACGGGAGGCCGGAGTTCGGGCACGGTCACTGGTGCCCGAACTCCGGCCTCCGGGCGGTGTCCCGCGCCGCCTGCGGACGCGTCCGCGGGGGCGGGGAAGGCGTACGGCCCGGACTGCGGCCAGGCCGGGGCCTCCGCTCGGGCCGGTGGGCCCGAGGGGGCGACGTACGGGCGTACGAGCAGGGTGTCGTCGGGGGCGAGCCCGTTCTCGTCAGGGTCCTGGGACATGGCGGTCTCCCGGCAGGGGCGGGGGCCGGCGCGGCGGTGCGGTGCCGGCCCCCGTCCGGCCGGTCAGGCTCTGCGCCGCCGGGCGGCGGGAGCCTGGGCCGCACCGCCGCCGTGGGCGCGGGGCGTGCCGAGTGCCGGAGAACCGTCGATCGCGGGCGGGGCGAGCGGCGGGCGAACCGGTGTGGACATCAGAGGTATCTCCGGGGTGCGGCCAGAACTGTGGTTCTTGATCGGGCGCACTCTCGCCCGTCGGCACCGGCCGGGTCAAGCCCTGTGTCCGATCTGCTCCGGCCCACCCGTTCTGTCGGGTGCGATCCGTCCGCCGATGCGTTCGGGGCGGCGGAGCGCCGTGGCCCGGACGGTGACGGCGGCGGTGGTCGGCGGCGCGCAGAACCCGGGGCGCCGGAGGTCGCGCCTGCCCCGCCGCCCGGACGTCGGTACCGATCGCGCACGCCCCGGGTCCGCCGCCGTCGCCGCCCGGTGTCACCCGGATGCGTGAGGCGGGGCCGGGGAGCGACGGGCCGTGCGGCAAGGTGGTCGGATGCAGTTACGCCGGGCCCTGCCCCTCTCCCTCGTCGCGCTCCTGGCGAGCGCCGGCTGTGTCTCCGTCGGCCCGCACGACCCGGCTCCGGACCCGGCTCCCGTACGCGGGTCCGTGCCGTCGGGGGATGCGCCCGAGCGGTCCGCGCTGCCGGCTCTGCCCCTGGGGGAACTGCCGTCGGCTGTGCCGCCCGAACCGGCCCTGGACACCGCCCGGGGGCCGCTCGCGGACCCGGACCGGGCGCCCGCCGCGGCCGCACCCCGCGAGCGGCCGCGCGCGAAGCAGGCGGCCCCGCTCCGGCGGCCCCGAATGCCCGGGGCCACGACCGCGCACCCGCACCGTCGGCCCGCCCCGCCGCCCCGCATGGACGAGCTGTGCGCGGCCGCCGACGGCGTCGTACCGCCGTCCATCGTCGACCTGTGCCTGCGGCAGTACGGCCGCTGAAGACCCTGGCTAGTGCTGTGGCCGGAAGGGGTTGCCGTCTCGCGGCGTCCGGTGCGGTGCATCGCAAGCCGGAGGGCCGTGGCTCGTACTGGACGTACTTCCGTGGTCCGACAACGCGGCGAGGTGCCGTACCGGGCGTCGTGAGGCGGTGAACCTTTCCGGTCACAGCACTAGTAGGGCTTTGTTAGGTGCGATGGTGCGGTTCGGGTTCTGGTGCGGGTTGGCCACATATGGAGCAGGCGCCGGTCCAGGTGGCCAGGAGGGC
>NZ_JBIVFO010000044.1:0-67508 GCF_044748225.1 Streptomyces sp. NPDC090021
GAGCTACAGACCCTCCTCGCGACATGGACCGGCGCCTGCCCCACGTGCCACCGCGGCACACCCACACCAGCCCCAACCTGACCAAGCCCTACTAGATCAGCTCCTTCGCGGCGTTCACGGCGATGTCCCGGTACCCGAGCGACTCGTAGAGCCGACGGGCCGGGGTGTTGCCCTCGACGACGTGCAGGCCCAGCCGGCTCCCTCCGGCGGCCAGGACGGTCCGCTCGGCGAGGAGCATGAGACTGCGCCCGTGGCCCCGGCCGCGGTGTTCGGGCGCGACCTTCACGTCGTACACGTACGGGACCGTGCCGAGGCCCGGCAGCTCGCACTCGCCCACCCACAGCGTGCCCAGGGCCTGCCCCGCCGGGGTCTCCAGCAGCAGGACGTGCGTCCCGGGGGTGTCCGGGCCGTCGGGCAGCATCCTGGCGTGCTCGGCGCGGGAGGCCGCCACGCCCTGCTCGTCGGTCACGCCCGGGGCGACGAGCCGGCGGCCGTACTCCACGATGCCCGGCTCCAGCCAGGCGTCGTACTCGGCGCGGGTCATCGGCCGCCCGACGCTGCCCGCGTCAAGGACCGGCGGCTGCGCCGGCAGGTCCTTGACCATGACCCGGCCGGTCTCCCGGTAGCCGAGGGCCGAGGCCATCCGCAGCGCCGGCCCGGCGTCGGCCGGCACCGACACGGCGACCACGGTGCAGCGCCAGGAGCGCAGCACCTCCTCGGCGGCGAGCGCGGCCACCGTGCCGCGTCCTCGCCGCCGGTCGCCCTCGTCGATCCACAGCCCCCGGATCACGCCGATGCCCGGTTGGGCCGCGGAGCGGGTGGCCAGTTCGAGCGTGCCGACCCGACGGCTGTTGACGCGGACCTCGTAGGTCCGCCGCCTGGTGCCGTCGCTGTTTCGCTGAAGCGGCTGCGCGGGCCGCAGGGTGGTGGTCATCACTTGGAGTTCTACCTGCCCCGCGGCTCCGCGTCACCGGTGCTCACGGATCGATGTCGGCTCCGGCCTTCATCCCGAAGATCCGCATGACCTCGGCCGTGACCGGTCCGGGCCCCGTCGCGATGTCCCGGCCGTCGAGGCGGACGACCGCCTGGGCGTCGCGCAGCGAGGACGTCAGGAAGACCTCCTCGGCCTGTTCGAGCGCTTCGAGGGGCAGGTCGGTCTCCTTGGCGCCGGCCCAGTCGACGACGAGGGCCCGGGTGATGCCGGGGAGGCAGCCGGATTCCAGGGGCGGGGTGTGCAGTTCCCCGTCGAGCACGACGAAGACGTTGGACCCGGTGCCCTCGCAGAGCCGTCCGACCGTGTTGGCCAGGAGCGCCTCGGAGGCGCCCGCCCGGTGGGCCGCGGCGAGCGCGACGACGTTCTCCGCGTACGAGGTGGTCTTCAGGCCGGCCACGGCGGAGCGCTCGTTGCGGACGAAGGGGACGGTGATCACGGCGGTGGTGTCCGGGCGGCGGGGGGATGCGGCGACGGCGGCGATCAGGGTGGTGCCGGCGTCGCCGCGGTCGGAGCCGAGCGGGGCGACGCCGCCGGTGTAGGTGATGCGCAGGCGGCCGTGTTCGACCGGTTCGGCCTCCAGGACGGCGGCGCAGGCCCGGCGCACCGCGTCGAGGTCGGGGTCCGGGAGGCCGAGGCCGCGGGCCGAGCGGGTCAGCCGCTCCAGGTGGCGGGTGAGTGCGAAGGCCCGGCCGCGTTCGGCCTTGAGCGTCTCGAAGACGCCGTCGCCCACGGTGAGCCCGTGGTCGAGGACGGACACCGTGGCGTCGTCGACGTCCCTGAGGGCTCCGTCGAGCCAGATTCTCATCGTGCGGTCCTTCCGGTGGTGTGGTTCGCCCCCTGGGGGCCGACGGGCTCCCGGCCCGCCGCGACCCGCAGCAGGCGGGCGGCCTTGAGTTCGGTCTCCGCCCATTCGCGGTCGGGGTCGGACCCCCAGGTGATGCCGGCTCCGGTGCCGAAGAGCAGCCGGGGGCCGCCGGGGGCCTCCCGGTCGATCCAGAAGGTACGGATCCCGACGGCGAGCTCCCCGGTGCCGCGGTCCGCGTCGACCCAGCCGATGCCTCCGCAGTAGGGGCCGCGCGGGGCGGTCTCCAGGGCCTCGATGATCCGCAGGGCGGAGGACTTGGGGGCGCCGGTGACCGATCCGGGCGGGAAGGTCGCGGCGAGGAGTTCGGGCCAGCCGGCGCCGTCGGCCAGTTCGCCGCTCACGGTGGAGACGAGGTGGACGAGGCCGGGGTGCTCCTCGACGGCGCACAGCTGGGGAACGGTCACGGAGCCCGTGGCGCAGACCCGGCCGAGGTCGTTGCGCACGAGGTCCACGATCATCACGTTCTCGGCGTGGTCCTTGGGCAGGAGGTCCTCGGCGGTGCGGCCCGTTCCCTTGATGGGTCCGGACTCGACCCGGCGGCCGTCGCGGCGCAGGAACAGCTCGGGCGAGGCGGTGGCGATCTCCACTCCGTGAGCGGCGAGCCGAATCGTTCCTGCGAAGGGCGCGGGGTTGCCGCGCGCGAGGAGCGCGGTGAGGGCGTCGACGTCGGCGAGGTCCGGGCGCGGCAGCGGCGCGGACATCACCCGGCAGAGGTTGGCCTGGTAGACCTCGCCGGCCGCGATGTGCTCGCGGATGCGGTGCACCCCGGCGACGTACGCGGCCCGGTCGAGGGAGGAGGTCCACTGGTCGGCGTCGGGACCGGTCCAGGCACCGGGGACAGGCGCGGGCACGGGGTCGGGCCGTACGTCCCCGAAGCGCGCGCAGACGAGGCGCCCTTCGAAGTCGGCGGCCACCGCCCAGAAGCCGGTGGAGTCGAGGGCGGCGGGATCACTGGTGACATCCCGCAGGTCGGTCGCGAGGAGGCCGCCGAAGCGGGCCATGGGTGGCAGGTCGTGCACGGCTGCGAGTCTAAGACCGGCGACGCGGGAGCGCCGGTGCGGTGACGGACGGGTGACCTGTGGTGATCGTGCGGCAGCACGCTGCGGAAACGCGTTTTTGAGCTGGCCCGGTAATCCGCTAGAGTTCAACACGTCGCCAGGGAGCGAAGGGGAAAAACCCCGGAGCGAACACGGTGACCTGCGGACGTAGCTCAGTTGGTAGAGCACCACCTTGCCAAGGTGGATGTCGCGAGTTCGAGTCTCGTCGTCCGCTCGAAGTGGGGGATCTTCCCGAGAACCCCTGCAGCTCCATGGTGGAGTGGCCGAGAGGCGAGGCAACGGCCTGCAAAGCCGTCTACACGGGTTCAAATCCCGTCTCCACCTCCAAGGACGATTAGCTCAGCGGGAGAGCGCTTCCCTGACACGGAAGAGGTCACTGGTTCAATCCCAGTATCGTCCACTGATCCGCAAGGATCCCCGCGCGATTAGCTCAGCGGGAGAGCGCTTCCCTGACACGGAAGAGGTCACTGGTTCAATCCCAGTATCGCGCACGCAGTACACGCACCACCTGCGGTTTCGTACCGCGGTCCCGCGCGATTAGCTCAGCGGGAGAGCGCTTCCCTGACACGGAAGAGGTCACTGGTTCAATCCCAGTATCGCGCACCACCGGAGAGCCCCGGCCGTTTCCACGGCCGGGGCTTTCGCGTTCCGCCACCCGGGTGCGGCGACTCCTGCCGGCTCCCGCGGCCCCCCGCCGACTCCTGCGGACTTCTGCGGGAACGTCAAAAAGGGTGCTGCCCGCGCGACTCCCCAGTCGCACGGGCAGCACCCTTCACCTGCCGTCCGTCGCGCCCCCGTCCCCACGGGGTACGACAGGCCGATGTCCCGGCCCGGGCCGCTCTCCCGGGCCCGGGGCGCCGCTCAGCGCCCCGGCATCATGCCCACGGACGACGCCTGCGCCGCCAGCTGATCGAATCCTCCGAAGAGGAAGAGCAGCAGGGCGGCCAGGGGGAGCACCATGGCCGCGGCCACCAGCGGGTGGCGGGTACCGGACTCATGGCTGTTGAACGCGAATGCCTTGCGTCCCTGCCGTGCGATCCCCGCCATGGCCCTCTCCCTGTCGTCTGGCAGCGGCGGGCTCTTGACCTCGGGGGACGAGTGCATCACCCGCCGCTTGACCTCAACACTAGGCGGGCGGGAGGCCGCAGGCCTCATGCCCTCGTACCCATTGCCGGGCCTCCGGGAGGATGAGGGCGGCCGTCCCGCGTACTCCCCTGGGTGGAGACCGTCCCCCTCGCGTCGGGGTCATCCCGGAGGGGATGACCGGAGGGTAGTGACTTCCCTCACTTCCGTCACTCCCTGTTCACGCGTGCCCGCCGATCGGGCATCGGCAAGATCGACTCGGGTCGCGGCGGCTCCGGCGCGCACTCCGGCGTGCTCCGGCCTGCCACGGGGCACCAATCCCCTTGCCCGAAAAGCCGTTTGGACCTGCCGTCGGCCCCGGTCGCGGCGGCCTGCCGGATCTCTGAAGCCCCCTCAGGTGTGCTGTGCCGCACTGACGATCGAATCTCCCGACGAGGGCGCGGCCTCTGAGCACGCATGCCGGATGGTCCGTAAGCTGTGGCACGTCAACAGGACGACCGGTCAGCGGGGTGGACATGGCGATGATGCGGCTCCGGCGCGAGGACCCGCGTGTCGTCGGCTCGTTCAGACTGCACCGCCGGCTCGGGGCCGGCGGCATGGGCGTGGTCTACCTGGGATCGGACCGGCGCGGGCAGCGCGTCGCGCTCAAGGTCATCCGGCCGGATCTGGCCGAGGACCAGGAGTTCCGCTCACGGTTCGCCCGCGAGGTGTCCGCGGCCCGGCGGATCCGGGGCGGGTGCACGGCACGCCTGGTCGCCGCGGACCTGGAGGCCGAGCGGCCCTGGTTCGCCACCCAGTACGTGCCCGGACCCTCGCTGCACGACAAGGTGGCCGAGGAGGGCCCCCTGACGGCCGCGCAGATCGCCGCCGTCGGCGCCGCGCTCTCCGAGGGACTGGTCGCCGTCCACGAGGCGGGAGTCGTCCACCGCGACCTCAAGCCCTCGAACATCCTCCTGTCCCCCAAGGGCCCGCGGATCATCGACTTCGGGATCGCGTGGGCGACCGGGGCGAGCACCCTCACCCATGTGGGTACGGCCGTCGGCTCCCCCGGCTTCCTCGCCCCCGAGCAGGTGCGCGGCGCCGCCGTCACCCCGGCCACGGACGTCTTCGCCCTCGGCGCCACCCTCGCCTACGCGGCCACCGCCGACTCACCCTTCGGGCACGGCAGTTCCGAGGTCATGCTGTACCGCGTGGTGCACGAGGAACCGCACCTGCAGGGCGTCCCCGACGCGCTGGCGCCCCTCGTACGGGCCTGCCTGGCCAAGGACCCCGAGGAGCGCCCCAGCACGCTCCAGTTGTCGATGCGGCTCAAGGAGATCGCGGCCCGCGAGGCACAGGGGCTGCCGGACGGCCGCCCGCCGGCGCAGCGGGCCCGAGTCGAGCGGCCGACGGGACGACTGCCCGAGGGATCCCAGGACCACGCGGAACTGCGCACGGAGCGCCGTACGGGCGGCGGCACGCCCAGGCCGCAGGGCGGCGCCCCCGGCGGCCCGCACTCGCGGCCCTCCTCCTCGCGCAACCCGCGCAGTCCCGGCGGCCCGTCCTCCCGGCCGACCGCGGGACGCACGGGCGGCCGCCCGGCGCCGAGGACGACGGGTGCGGGGCGGCGTCCCTCGCGGCCGGACCCGAAGCTGATGCGCCAGCGCCTGATCGTGTTCATCGTGGTCACGCTGATCGTGGCGCTGGGCATCGCGGCCGCGCAGAAGCTGTAGCGCCGCCCCGGAGGGGCGTCTCGCCGGTCAGGCCGGACGAGGGAGCGGCGCATGACGCCCTGGGGTCCCACCGGGGCCGAGGGGCCGAGGGGCCGAGGGGCCGAGGGGCCGAGGGGCCGAGGGGGAGGATCGCGAGGCGGACGAGAGGGCACGGCGGAGCGTCGTCGAGTGAGAGTGACGCGGCGAGGCGCGGTGGCAGGCGCCGCGCGCCCGGCCCGATCGGCAGGACCCGCTAGGTCCGGCCCTGGGCCACCGCGTAGAAGGCGACCGCGGCGGCGGCGCCCACGTTCAGCGAGTCCACGCCATGGGCCATGGGGATGCGCACCCACTCGTCGGCGGCGACCAGTGCCTGCGTGGACAGGCCGTCGCCCTCGGCGCCGAGCATCAGCGCGACCCGCTCCAGGGTCTGCGGGGCCGCCACGTCGATCGGTGTCGCCTTCTCGTCCGGGGTCAGCGCCAGCAGCTTGAAGCCGGCCTCGCGCACCGGGTCCAGGCTCTTGGGCCAGGCCTCCAGACGGGCGTAGGGCACGGAGAACACCGCGCCCATGGAGACCTTGACCGAACGCCGGTAGAGCGGGTCGGCGCAGTCCGGCGACAGCAGCACGGCGTCCATGCCGAGGGCGGCGGCGCTGCGGAAGATGGCCCCGATGTTGGTGTGGTCGTTGACCGCCTCCATGACGACCACGCGGCGGGTCGTGGCGAGGATCTCCTCGGCCGTGGGCAGCGGCTTGCGCTGCATGGAGGCGAGGGCGCCGCGGTGCACGTGGTAGCCGGTGACGCGTTCGGCGAGGTCGGGGCTGACGGCGTAGACCGGGGCCGGGATCTCGTCGATGACGTCGCGCATGACGTCGACCCACTTGGCGGAGAGCAGCATCGAGCGCATCTCGTACCCGGCGTCCTTGGCCCGTCTGATGACCTTCTCGCCCTCGGCGATGAAGAGGCCTTCCGCGGGTTCGCGCCTGCGCCGCAGTTCGACGTCGGTCAGGCCCGTGTAGTCGCGCAGGCGGGGGTCGTCGGGGTCGGTGATGGTGATGAGATCAGCCACAGGGTGATACTGCCTTTGTCCTGGGTGCGGTGCCAACGGCCTTGTCAGGCGCCGGCGGTGGGAACGTCCGGGGTTCCGACGCGGACGACCTCGCCGATGACGATGACCGCCGGCGGGCGGACCTCCTCGGCGCGGACCGTCTCGCCGACCGTGGCGAGGGTGGCGTCCACCCGGCGCTGGGTGGCGGTGGTGCCCTCCTGGACGATCGCGACGGGGGTGTCGGCGGAGCGGCCGTGCCGGACGAGCGCCTCGGCGATCAGGCCGATCTTGTCGACGCCCATGAGGATCACCAGGGTGCCGGTGAGCTTGGCGAGGGAGGCCCAGTCCACGAGGGAACGCGGGTCGTCGGGGCCGACGTGGCCACTGACCACGGTGAACTCGTGGGCGACCCCGCGGTGCGTGACCGGGATGCCGACGGCGCCGGGCACGGAGATGGAGCTGGAGATGCCGGGGACGACGGTGCAGGCGATACCGGCCTCGGCGAGGGCCTGGAGCTCCTCCATGCCGCGGCCGAAGACGTACGGGTCCCCGCCCTTGAGCCGGACCACGGCCTTGCCGGCCTGGGCGTGCTCGATCAGCGCGTTGTTGATGGCCTCCTGGGCCATGAACCTGCCGTACGGGATCTTCGCGGCGTCGATGACCTCGACGTGCGGGGGGAGTTCGTCGAGCAGGTCGCGGGGGCCGAGCCGGTCGGCGATGACCACGTCGGCCTCGGCGAGGAGGCGGCGGCCGCGCACGGTGATCAGGTCCGGGTCGCCGGGGCCGCCGCCGACCAGGGCGACGCCGGGCACGGACTTGTGGCGGTGGCCGGGGGCGGCGAGGCTGCCGTCGCGCAGGCCCTCGACCACGGCGTCACGGACGGCGGCGGACCGGCGCGGGTCGTTGCCGGTCAGCACGGCGACGGTGACGCCCTCGATACGGCCGGTGGCCGGGGTCCAGGCGGTGGCCGCGGCGGCGTCGTCGGCGCGCACGCACCAGACGCGCTCGCGCTCGGCCTCGGCGGAGGCCCGCTCGTTGACGTCGCGGTGCTGCGTGGCGATGAGGGCGTACCAGGCGCCGGAGAGGTCGCCGTCCTGGTAGCGGCGGCGCTCCCAGCGGATCTCGCCGGTCTCGGCCATGGCGTCCACGGAGGGGGTGGCGGAGGGCGAGACGAGGAGGACGTCGGCGCCGGCCGCGATGAGCGCGGGGAGGCGGCGCTGGGCGACCTGGCCACCGCCGATGACGACGACGCGGCGGCCGGCGAGGCGGAGTCCTACGGGGTAGGCGGGGGTGTCGGCCATGGCAGTGCGGCTCCTGATGCGGCAGTCGTTCTGTCGTGCCGCTGCGGCTCTGGAGCGGCGGGATTGCTGACGTGCGGTGATGCGGTGCGGGTCCACCATACGGCGCGCACCGTCCCGAGGTGCGGACGGGGGCCGCGCCCCGGCTTCCCCGGGGCTCCGCCCCCGCACCCGGGCGCCACCCGCCGGGCCGGTGCCGCCGTGCGGTGGCCTTACCGCCCGACGGGACCGGTCGGGCCGAGGAGTACAGGCGGCTGCGGGGTGTCGCCACGAGGAGATCCGGGGGCCCCGCCCGGCGTCCGGAGTGCGGGCACGTTCCCGTTCGGGCGGGGCTTCGTGGTGGGGCGGTGCCCCTCCGGCGGCTCTCCTCGGCCCGCGCACCCCGAGCGGGACCCGGACCGCCGCCGGCGGTGGGTCCGCCCGGCCTGCGGGGACCTCGCGGAGCCCCGCCCCACGGCAGCCCGTACCGCGGGGACGAGCCCCGCCGGCGTTCCGAGCGCGGGGCGCAGGCCCCGCCGGGGCGGGCTACTTCTCCGTGACGCCCGCCGAGTCGAAGGTGGCGACCTCGTGCATCGCGCGGGCCGCGCTCTGGACCAGCGGGAGGGCGAGCAGGGCGCCCGTGCCCTCGCCGAGGCGGAGGTCCAGGTCGACCAGGGGGCGCAGGCCGAGCTTGTTCAGGGCCGCCACGTGGCCCGGCTCCGCGCTGCGGTGGCCCGCGATGCAGGCCGACAGGGACTCCGGGGCGATGGCGCGGGCCACCAGCGCGGCGGCTCCCGCGCTGACGCCGTCCAGGATCACGGGCGTGCGCAGGGAGGCGCCGCCCAGGAGGAGGCCCACGATCGCCGCGTGCTCCAGGCCGCCGATCGCCGCGAGGACGCCGATCGGGTCGGCCGGGTCCGGCTGGTGCAGCTCCAGGGCGCGGCGGACGACGTCGACCTTGCGGGCGTGCGTCTCGTCGTTGATGCCCGTGCCGCGGCCGGTGACCTCGGACGGGTCGACGCCGGTGAAGACGGAGATGAGAGCGGCGGAGACGGTGGTGTTCGCGATGCCCATCTCGCCCGTGAGGAGCGCCTTGTTGCCCGCGGCGACCAGGTCGCGGGCCGTCTCGATGCCCACCTCGATGGCCGCGACGGCCTCCTCGCGGGTCATCGCCGGGCCCGTGGACAGGTCGGCGGTGCCCGGGCGGACCTTGCGCGGGAGCAGGCCGGGGGTGGCCGGGAGGTCGCCCGCGACGCCGACGTCGATCACGCAGACCTCGGCGCCGACCTGGTTGGCGAAGGCGTTGCAGACCGCGCCGCCGCCCAGGAAGTTGGCGACCATCTGCGTGGTGACCTCCTGGGGCCACGGGGTGACGCCCTGGGCGTGAACCCCGTGGTCGCCCGCGAAGATCGCGACCGCGGCCGGCTCCGGGATCGGCGGCGGGCAGACTCGGGACAGGCCGGCGAGCTGGGCGGAGATGATCTCCAGCATGCCCAGGGCCCCGGCGGGCTTGGTCATGCGCTTCTGGCGCTCCCAGGCCTCGCCGAGCGCCTTCGCGTCGAGCGGGCGGATACTGGCGACCGTCTCGGAGAGCAGGTCGTGCGGCTCCTCGCCGGGCAGCGCGCGACGGCCGTAGGTCTCCTCGTGGACCACCCAGGAGAGCGGTCGGCGCTGCGACCAGCCGGCCTGGGCGAGCTCGGGCTCCTCCGGGAACTCGTCGACGTAGCCGACGCACAGGTAGGCGACGACCTCCAGGTGCTCCGGCAGGCCGAGCTCGCGGACCATCTCGCGCTCGTCGAAGAAGCTGACCCAGCCGACGCCGAGGCCCTCGGCGCGCGCGGCGAGCCAGAGGTTCTCGACGGCGAGGGCCGAGGAGTACGGGGCCATCTGCGGCTGGGTGTGGCGGCCGAGGGTGTGGCGGCCGCCACGGGTGGGGTCGGCGGTGACCACGATGTTCACCGGGGTGTCGAGGATGGCCTCGATCTTGAGTTCCTTGAACTGCTTCGCCCGGCCCTTGGGCAGCGACTTCGCGTAGGCCTCACGCTGGCGCTGGGCGAGCTCGTGCATCGTCCGGCGGGTGTCGGCGGAACGGATGACGACGAAGTCCCAGGGCTGGGAGTGGCCGACGCTGGGGGCGGTGTGGGCCGCCTCCAGGACGCGGAGCAGCACCTCGTGCGGGATCGGGTCGGTGCGGAAGCCCTTGCGGATGTCGCGGCGCTCGCGCATGACGCGCAGGACAGCCTCGCGCTCGGCGTCCTCGTAGCCGGGGGCCGGGTCGCCCGCGGCGCGTTCGGGCTCGGCCTGCTCGGGCTCGGCCTGCTCGGGCTCGGCGGCGTCCTGTGCCTCGGCGGGCTCCGGCTGGACGGGCTCCACGGCGACGGCCTCGGCGACCGGCTCGGCGACCGGCTCGGCGGCCTCCTCGGGGGCGACCGCAACGGGCTGGGACGGGTCGGCCACCGGCTGGACCGGGACGGGAGCGACGGCCTCGGCGGGCTCCGGCTGGACGGGCTCCGGCTGGACGGGCTCCGGCTGGACGGGGTCCACGGCGGCGGCCCGGGCGACCGGCTCGGCGGCCTCCTCGGGGGCGACCGCAACGGGCTCCGGGTGGACCGCCTCGGGCACGACGGGCGCCGCGGGGTCGACCGGCTCGGCGGCCTCCTCGGGGGTGGCCGCGACGGGCTGCGGCGGGACGGCCACCGGCGGGGCCGCTTCGGGAGCGGCCTCGGCGGGCGCCGGCTGGACCGGCTGGACCGGCTCCACGACGACGGCCTCGACGGCCGGCTCAGCCGGCTCGGCGGGCTCGGCGGGTGCGGCCGCGCCGGGTGCGACGACGGGCGCCTCGACGGCCACCGGCTCGGGGGTCTCCGCCGTCGGGGCGGGCGCCTCGGCCGGTGCCGGCTCGGGCTGCTGCGGGGCCTGGGCCGCTGTCTCGGCGGGCGCCGTCGGCGCCTCCGGCTCCACCGCGGCCTGGACCGGCTCGGCGGCCTGGACCGGCTCGGCTGCCTGTACCGGCTCGGCTGCCTGTACCGGCTCGGGGGTCCCGGCCGGCTCGGGAACCTGGGCGGCCTCGGTCGGCAGCGGCTCCGGCGCGGCGGCCGGCTCCGGCGTCCACGGCGTCCCCTGCGGCGGGACCTCGCCGAGCTGCGGCGCGGGCTCCTGGGCGGCCTCCGCACGGGGAACGTCCAGGTACTCGGGCCCCATGGCCGGGGGGCCCGCCTGGTGGAGCGGGGTGGCCGCGGTGGCGGTGCTCAGGGCGGAGGCGAGCGGGGCGGCCTGCGCGGGCGGGGCGGCCGGGCCGCGGTCCGCGAGGGAGCGTACGACTCCGCCGGTGGCGTCGGGCACGGGCGGGCCCATGTGCAGCGGGCGCCGGACGGGAGCCGCGGGGGCCATCGGGGCGGCGGGGGCCGCGGGCGGCGGGACGACGAGCCCGCCGAGGTCGAGCGCGCCGGAGTCCCGGCCGCCCGTCTCGTGGGCGCCGGCGCTGTAGGAGCCGTCGGGGAAGGAGGGCTGGGGGAACTCGGTGTACGCGCCGGGCTCGGGGTACGCCGCCGGGGCGCCGGGGTAGGCGGCGTCGGTGCCGTAGGACGGGTCGGCATACAGCTGCGGCTCGGCCGCCTGGGACTCCACCGGGAAGGCCGGGACCGGGGGGACGACCTGCGGGTCGCTCCAGGAGCCCTGGGCGCTCGGCATCAGCAGGAGTTCCTCGTCCTCCGCCTCGGCCGGGTTGTCCATGAGGTCCTGGAAGGCGTAGCCGGGCATCGGCGGCGGGAACTGGACCGGGGCGGGGATGCCCTGCTGATCCACCATGCCCGTGCTGTCCGGGAGACCCTCGCCCGGGACCTGGCCGGTGTCAGTCATGCTTACCCCTCGCCCATCGGTGTTGCCTCTTCGATCACCCGGTCGCCCACGAGGCCTCCGAGCGGAGCTGCCGTGCGGTGTCGCGGGTGCGACGAGTCCGTCTCACGTGCGCCTGCGCGACAACCAGTAAGCATTGTCGCGCCCGTTGGCGATCGTGGCGGCCATAACCACCACGGTCCTCTGTGGACTGCGCCACGTCGCGCGTCCAGGCCGTGTCGCGATGCCCGAAACGTCCGCGCAGTACGACGATCGGCCAGCCTACCCCGGCCCTCGTCTCAGCGGGTCACAGGGCGCTGAGCTGCCAGGAGGAACACCACGGAACGGTCCTGTTCGGCCCAGGTGCGGGGGTCCAGGCCGACGGACTGGAGGAGCGCGCACTCGACGTCGTAACCGTGTTCGGTGAGGACCCTGCCGATGGCCTCCGCGTCGTCGCGGGTGGAGGCGTGGCTGACGATCCGTTCGGGGCGCCGGTCGGCGACGGCCGCGACGACCTCGGCGCCGCCGCCGCCGACGCGGACGACGTCGGGCTCGGGCAGGTTCTCCAGGACGTGCGGCGCGCGCCCCGCCACGAACTGCAGGTGCACTCCTCGTGCGCGGGCCGCGGCGGTCACCCGGTCGCGGGCCGCGGGGTCGGCGTCCACGGCGATGACGGCCGCGCCGAGGGCGGCCGCGTCCACGGCCACGCCGCCGGACCCGGTGCCGATGTCCCAGACCAGGTCGCCGGTGCGCGGGCCGAGCCGGGCGAGTTGGGCCGCGTGCAGCAGTGCCGACTCCCCCTCCCCCGCGCCGGGCCGGGTCCGGGCCCAGCCGCGTTCGGCGGAGTGCGCGGGGGTCTGGCCGAGCAGCCAGCCGGGCTCGGCCGCGGGCGCCTGTCCCGCGCCGCCGATGACGATGACCACGTTCGGGTCGCGCCAGCTGTGGTCGGCGGCCTTGTCCGAGGTGAGGACGCTGACCTGCTCGCGGTCCGTGCCGAGTTCCTCGCAGACCACGAAGGTGCGGTGGACCCCGTCGAGGAGCAGGGCGAGTTCGGCGGGGCCGGCGCCGGGCGAGGTGAGGACGGCGACCTTGGGGTGGGCGCGGCAGACGTTGACGGCGCGCCGCAGGGTGCGGGGGTGGGCGACGACGACCTGTGCGTCGTCCCAGGGCATGCCGGCGCGGGCGAAGGCGGCCGCGACGGAGGAGACGGCGGGTACGACCTCGACCTCCAGGCCGTGCTCCGGGGCGCGCAGGGTGCGTACGACGCCGAAGAAGCCGGGGTCGCCGTCGGCGAGGACCACCGCGGTGCCGCGGTGGCCCGCGATGCGGCGGGCGGCCAGCCCCAGACTGCCCAGGCGGACGCGTTCGGCGGTGGGCGGTACTTCGGGGAGCGCGAGGTGGTGGGCGGCTCCGGCCACGAGGGTGGCGGCGGAGAGCGCGGACCGGGCGGCCGAGGTCAGGGGCGAACCGTCCCAGCCGATCACCGTGACCCGGTCGGCCATCGTCGTCTGTCTCCTGATGTGGGGGGGGCGGGCGGGAGGGGCGGGCACGGTGAGACTACCCGGTCATCGGTTCATTTCCGGTCGGCGCCGACGGGGTGGCCGTTCGCGTCGGACCGCTGCCCGGGGACCAGGTGGCCCGGGTACCCGCCCCGGCCGTCCCCGTGGGTGTCGTGGGTGTCGTGGGTGTCGTGGGTGTCGTAGCTCTCGTAGCTCTCGTAGCCGTCGTACCCGTCGAGGCCGTCGCCCTCGTCGAGGTCCTCGGGCAGGAGGCTCCAGACGATGAGGTCGGTACGGGTGTCGGTCCAGCCGCCGTCGGCCGTCTGTGTGCGCACGGTCCACGCGTTGCGCAGGACGCCCTCGCTGATGCAGCCGATCTTCTGGGCGACCTGCTGGGAGGCGGTGTTGTCGGCGGCGGTGCGCAGCTCGACACGCTCGAACGCCTGCTCCCGGAAGAGCCATCGGGCGACGGCCAGGACGGACTCCCCGGCGTAGCCCTCGCCGCGGGCCCAGGGCGCGGTGACGTAGCCGACCTCGGTGGCGCGGGTGCGCCAGTCGGTGTTGCGGAGGTGGACGACGCCGACGAGGCGCTGAGTGAGGAACTCGGCGACGGCGAAGACGATTCCGCGGCCCTCGGCGCGTTCGGCGTGGGAGTCCCGGGTGGCCCACGCCCGCGCGTCGGCGTGGGTGTAGGGGTGCGGTACGGAGGTCCAGGCGGTGATGTTCTCGTCGTTCATCATCTCGGCGAGCGCGGTGACGTCCTCCTCCTCGAAGGGGCGCAGCACCAGCCGGTCCGTGCTGATGGTGACGTCCGGAAAGGTGGTAGTCATGCGCAGCTCCATGCCTGAGAACGTGGTGCGACCGTGGTGCGATGCGACCGTGGGCGGGGGCAGTTGGTGCGGGACCGGGTCCACGGGTCGTAGGCCACAGCATGCAGCATCGAAGGGGGGATGTGCAGGGCCGGGTTGCCCGGGAGCGGGCAGGACTCGGCCCCGCGCGCCGTCAGGGGCGTACGGGGCCGAGAGGCATGACCGTGCGAAGGCCCGACGGGGTCGGGCGGCGGGGTCAGGAGGCGGGGGTGCCGAAGGCCGGGACGACCGAGCCCTGGTACTTCTCCTCGATGAACTTCTTGACGTCGTCGGAGTTCAGGAGCTTGGCGAGCTTCTGGATCCGCGGGTCGTCCTGGTTGCCGTCCTTGACCGCGAGGAAGTTGGCGTAGGGGTTGCCCTCGGCCTTCTCCAGGGCGAGCGCGTCCTTGGCCGGCGCCAGGTTCGCTTCCAGGGCGTAGTTGCCGTTGATGACCGCGGCGTCCACGTCGTTCAGGGCGCGCGGGACCGTGGCGGCCTCCAGCTCCTTGAACTCCAGGCCCTTCTTGTCGGTGATGTCCGACAGCTTGGCGCCGGTGCCGACCCCCTCCTTGAGGGTGATCAGGTTGTTCGCGGCCAGCAGCTGGAGCGCGCGGCCCTCGTTGGTGGTGTCGTTGGGGACGGCGATGGTCTGGCCGGCCTTGATGTCGGAGAGCGCCTTGACCTTCTTGGAGTAGAGGCCGAGGGGCTCCAGGTGCACGTTGACGACGGGGACGACGTGCGTGTCGTTCTTCTTGTTGAAGTCGTCGAGGTACGGCTTGTGCTGGAAGTAGTTGCCATCGACCTGGCCCTGCTCGGTGGCGGTGTTGGGCAGGACGTAGTCGGTGAACTCCTTGACCTCCAGCTTGAGGCCCTCCTTGGCCGCGAGCTTGTCCTTGACGAAGTTCAGGACGTCGGCGTGGGGGCTCGGGGAGGCCGCGATGACGAGCGGCCTGCTCTCGTCGGCCTTGCCGCCGTCGGCCTTCGCGGAGGACGGGTCCGAGGAGCTGCCGCAGGCGGTGAGGCCGAGGGTCAGCGCGGTGGCGGTGGCGGCGAGGGCGGTGAGCTTGGTGTTCTTACGCACGAAGAGTGCCTTTCTTGCTGAACAAGTACCGAGGACTTGCTGGTGGTGGCCCAAGCACGACAAGTGCGGGCTCTGTGGGGAAATCGGTGGGGCGGCCGGCGGCTGCCCGGGTGCCGTCAGGCGGTGCGGCCGCGGCGGGCCAGCAGGCGTACGACGCCGTCGCCGATCAGCTGGACGACCGTGACGAGGACGATGAGGACCACGACGGTGGCCACCATGAAGCCGGTCTCGAAGCGCTGGAAGCCGTACGTGATGGCCTTGGAGCCGAGGCCTTCGCCGCCGACGGCGCCCGCCATGGCGGAGTAGCCGACGAGGGTGATGACGGTGGTGGTGACGCCGGCGACCAGGGAGGGCAGGGCCTGCGGCAGGAGCACCTTGCCGACCAGTGTCGGGATGCCTCCGCCCATGGATTCGACGGCCTCGATGAGACCGTGGTCCACCTCGCGGACGGCGGTCTCGACGAGCCGGGCGAAGAAGGGGATGGCACCGATCGCGAGCGGGACGATCATGGCGGTGGGGCCGATGAAGGTGCCGACGACCGCGGTGGTGACCGGGATCAGGAAGATCAGCAGGATGATGAACGGCAGCGAGCGGCCTATGTTCACGATCACGCCGAGGACCTTGTTGACCGGCTGGTTCTGCAGTAGGCCGCCCTTGTCGGTGAGGACCAGCAGGATGCCGATGGGCAGTCCGCCGAGCACGGTGACCAGGGTGGACCACAGCACCATGTAGAGGGTGTCGTAGGTGCCCTGGGTGAGCAGGGGCTGCATCTCGGACCAGGTCACTTGGCACCATCCTTGACCAGTGCGGCCAGTGCGGCCAGTTCGCTGTCGATCCCGTCGGCTCCGTCGGCTTCGTCGACGACGTCGACCTGGAGGCCCTGCTCGCGCAGGAAGCCCACGGGGACGACGTTGTCCTCGTAGCGGCCGGGGAGTTCGATGCGCATGCGGCCGATCAGCCGGCCGGCGACGGTGTCCATCGCGGCGCCGAGGATCGAGATGTCGATGTTGTAGGTGCGCGAGAGCTGCGAGATGACGGGCTGGGCGGTGGCCTCGCCGTGGAAGGTGACGTCGACGACCGTGCGGTCGGGGCCGGAGGCGGCGCCGGTGACCGGGAACAGCTCGCCCGCGAGCTCGGAGCCGGGGGTGGCGAGCAGTTCGGCGACGGTACCGGACTCCACGATCCGGCCCTTCTTCATGAGGGCGGCCGAGTCGCAGACCGTCTTGACGACGTCCATCTCGTGCGTGATGAGCAGCACGGTGAGGCCGAGCTGCTCGTTGAGGTCGCGCAGCAGCTTCAGGATCGAGCGGGTGGTCTCGGGGTCGAGGGCGCTGGTGGCCTCGTCGGAGAGCAGCACCTTGGGGTCGCCGGCCAGGGCGCGGGCGATGCCGACGCGCTGCTTCTGGCCGCCGGAGAGCTGCGTGGGGTAGGCCTTGGCCTTGTCGCCGAGGCCGACCAGGTCGAGCAGTTCGAGGGCCTTGCGGGAGCGCTCGCGGCCTGAGACGCCGAGGATCTCCAGGGGCAGCTCGATGTTGGCCTGGACGGTGCGCGAGGACAGCAGGTTGAAGTGCTGGAAGACCATGCCGATGCGGCTGCGGGCCTCGCGCAGCTCCTTGCCGGCGCGGCGGCCGCGGCCGGCGAGCGCCGTGAGGTCGACGCCGTCGACGTGCACGGTGCCGGTGGTGGGACGCTCCAGCAGGTTCACGCAGCGGATCAGGGAGGACTTGCCGGCGCCGCTCTGGCCGATGACTCCGTAGACCTCGCCCTCACGGACGTGGAGGTCGACGCCGTCCAGGGCGGTGACCTCGCGGCCACGGGACTGGTAGACCTTCGTGAGGCCCGATGTGGTGATCACAGGAATTCCGTCGCTGTCGAGTGCGCGGCGCAGCGGAGTGCCGGGCACGGGGCATGGATCTGGGACGCGATACGGGACGAACCGTTGGAAATCGATGGCTTCGACGCGTGCGCGGGGCATGAGTGGGCCGTGCTGTCCATCAGGTGGTGACGTGCTGGCGCGGCCGGTCTCGCTTCGGGGCGCGAGGCTCAGGAAGGGGCCCTCAGAAGGCGCACATTCGACACATACAGCGAGCACCGGGCGTCATCGTCGCCTCGGTCGCAAGGGTGCGGCTGCTCGTCGTGGTCATGGGCCCCAGTAAAGCAGACGCATCCCCTCACCGATCAAAGTTGTCCGGATAGCGGACGCGATTCGGTCGCATAACGGACAAGACCGGTCAGCGGCCGAGGCTCGTCCCACCCCGTCGACCTCCTCCCTGACCTGCGCCGACGCCACCCTGCGACCCCGCGTCCGAAGGTCACCGCGGGGGCCGCCCACGAGGTCCGCTGTGGTCAAGACCACTGCCCCGGGCGGCCCGGGAGCGGGCCGTGGCGCGGGCCGCGCGGACCGCGTCCCCCGGCCGCCGTACGGGAAGGGGCGCGCGCATCGGGTCTTTCGGCCCGTAATACCCTCGCTGCATGCTCGACGCCCTGACGGTCGCCATCGGCGTGGCCGCACTCGCCCTCGCCGCCTGGTGCGGATATGCCGCGCTGCGGGACCAGCCGACCAAGGACTGGCACTTCATCGGCATGGCCGTGGTGACCGTACTGGTCCTGGCCCAGCTGGTGATCGGCCTGGTCCAGCTGGCCAGGGGCGAGAAGCCCGACGAGGGCTCGGTGATCTTCGTGGCCTACCTGCTCGGCGCGTTCGCCGCGGTACCGGCCGCCGGACTGCTCTCGCTGACCGAGCGGACCAAGTGGGGATCCGTGACCGTGGCCGCCGGCGCGGTGGTCCTCGCCGTCCTCGAAGTACGGCTCTACGACATCTGGGGAACCACCGGTGCCTGACGCTGACACGACGACCGCCACTCCCGCCGGGCGCAAGCGGCTGGTCTCGGGGCCCGGGCTGCTGCTGGTGTGGCTGTACGGGGTGATGGTGGTGGGCGCGGTCTCGCGCTCGGCCTTCCAGATCTCGACCGAGTTCGACCGGGCGCCGCTGGCCTACTCGCTGTCCGCAGTGGCGGCGCTGGCCTACGCGTTCATCACGTACTCCCTGGTGCGCGGCGGCGAGACGGCGCGCAGGGCGGCGCTGGTGTGCTGCGCCGTGGAGCTCACGGGCGTACTGGCGGTGGGCACGTGGACCCTGCTGCGCCCGGAGTCCTTCCCCGACACGACCGTCTGGTCGCAGTTCGGGATGGGCTACCTGTTCATCCCGGTGATCCTGCCGATCACCGGGATGCTCTGGCTGCGCAGGCGCTGAGCCGGCTCGGGGGCCGAGCGGCTCAGGCGCTGACCGTGAAGTCGGTCGGGTCCTTGGCTTCCTTCTCCAGGACCACCAGCTGCACGCCGTCGGACGCCGTGCGCCCGCCGACCTTGACGTAACCGGCCTTGCGGTAGAGACGCAGGTTGGACTCGCTCTTGTGACCGGTGTGCAGACGGAAGCGGGTGGCGGTGCCCGGGCCCGCCAGGGCCTCCTCCACGGCGCGCAACAGGCGCGCCCCGAGCCCGTGGCCCTGCAGACGCGGGTGCACGCAGAGCTTGGCGATCTTGGCGGTGCCCTCCTCGTCCACGCTGCCGCGGACGGTGCCGACGATCTCGTCGCCGAGGCGGGCGACCAGGACGGTGTCCGTCGCCAGCTCGCCCTTCAGGGAGTCCAGGGACTGGGTGAGCGGCTGGATGAGGTAGTTGCCGTACAGCTCGGCCTCGCGCTGGAAGGCCAGGTACTGCAGTTTGAAGATCTGCTCGGCGTCCTCGGCGACCGCCGCCGAAATGGTCACGCTCATGCCCATGTGCGCATGCCTCCAGCTCACCTGGTAGCCCGTTGGTCTACCGCTCCCTTCCCCGAAGGCCAGGAGCCGCAACCTCTGCCGCGAGCATTCTGCGCAGACATCCCAGGCAACGGGAACGCACGGGCCCTAAACTTCCTTGTGAGATTCCCAACTCTCCTGCGATTTCACGGTATGTGAGGTCTCTGGGCGAAAGAAGTGCCCGCATCAGCTCGGGACAGCGCCCGGGCAACCGGGCGACGGCCGATCGGAGTGCGCGGTTCTCCTCCCCGTGCAGCAGGGCGTCTTCGGGCGCGGGCCCGGTGGCGACGCCGGTCCGCGGGCCGCCGTCGGTGAAGCGGCGGTGGCGGGCGTCCGCGGAGGTGCGGCGGTGGTCGTAGGGGACCTCGCGCCTCGCCCGGCGCCGGGCGAGCCGGGCCTCGGCCCGTACCGCACGGCGCAGCCAGCGGGCCGGCTCGGCCGGGTCGGCGGGATCGGGGGCGCGCCGGCCGCTCTCCAGCAGCCTGACCCAGACGGCCTGTTCGAGGTCGGCCGCGTCCATTCCGGCGGCCGGGGCCTCCGCCGCCGCCTCCGCGGAGAGCAGCGGGCCCAGTTCGTTCACGAGCTCGGGGTCCTTCAGCAGGTCCATGCCGAGCGTGACGAGTGGGCCGGGCCCGGCGGTTTCCCCGCCCGGCGCGGCCCACTCGTTCGGGAAGCGGCGCTCAGTGGTTGACGGGGCGTCGGCCCGGGCGGAAGGCCTCGGCCGCGAGCAGTCCGGTGTCCGGGTTGTCAGTGAAGATCCCGTCGATGCCCTGCTCGAAGTAGGTGCGGAAGGCGCCGAGGGCGTCCCCGTACGCGGCCGGATCGGTGCCCCTGCGGTACTCGGCGGGCAGGAAGCTGTTCTCGTTGCGCGCGGTGTAGGGGTGCAGCAGCAGGCCGCGGGCGTGGGCGTCCTTCACCAGGGTGGTGGGGGCGCCGAGCCGGCCGGCGGCGTCACGCGGGAGGATCAGGTCCATGGTGGGGCCGATGCCCTGGGCGAAGCCGGCGATCCACTTGAGGCCCTCGGGCTTGACCAGGTCGGCGACAGTGCGCGGGTCCCCCGCCTGTTCGAAGTCCCAGGGGCGGGTGCCCGCGGTGGAGAGCAGGACCACGCGGGGCGCGGAGACCAGCCGGGAGAGCCGCTGGATGCTGGAGGGCTCGAAGGACTGGAGGAAGACGGCGGCGTCCCGGCCGTCGCGGCGGTACCGGCGCAGCAGCCGGGCGAGGGGCTCCTCCAGGCCGAGGCCCAGGCTCCGGAAGTAGCTGGGGTGCTTGGTCTCGACGTGCAGCCAGACCCTCTCCCCGCGCCGCCTGCCCTCACGGTCGGCCCAGCGGAGCACCTCTTCGAAGGTGGGGACCGCCCACTGGCCGTCGTAGAGCGTGTTGCGCTGGCGGACGGCGGGGATACGTTCCTTCGCGCGCAGGGTCTTCAGCTCGGCGAGGGTGAAGTCCTCGGTGAACCAGCCGGTGACCTGGACCCCGTCGACGGACTTGGTGGTGCGCCGGGAGGCGAACTCGCGATGGTCGGCGACGTCGGTGGTCCCGCCGATCTCGTTCTCGTGGCGGCACACCAGGTGGCCGTCCCGGGTGGGCACCAGGTCCTGCTCGACGACGTCCGCGCCCAGGTCGAGGGCCAGCTGATAGGAGCCGAGCGTGTGCTCGGGCCGGTAGCCGCTGGCGCCGCGGTGGCCGATGACCGTGGGGTACGGCAGGCCCCGGAAGCCGCCGCCGTGCCCGCCGCCCGCCGAGGGCACCGAGGAGGTGCCCGCCGCGGACGCCGTTCCCGCCGCGAGACCGGTGATCCCCGTCCCCGCCGCCAGGACCGCCGCCCCCAGGACCGTGCGCCGCGCTGCCCCACCCTGCGTCATGACTGCCACTCCTCGTCGTGAAGGCCGTACGGCCGTAGCCGTGAAGGGCCGTAGCCGTGAAAGCCGTGATCGGCGTGCCGATGGTAGGCAGAGGGGGGTGGCCGCAGGGGGTGCCGCGGAGGCACAGCCGGGTAACTTGGCGAAAACGCGCGTCAACATTGCGTATCCGACACGTGAACCCGATGTGCGCTCGGAGCTGACCCGCGAGTATCGTCCTCACCTGCGCTACTGCCGAGTGGTGGGTGCGCGAGCCGCTTTTCGATGCCGGAGGGGCCCACGTTGTTCCGTACGAAGCTCATCAAAGCCACTGTCGGACCGGTCATGCGCACGATGTTCCGCACCCGCGTGGAGGGCGTCGAAAACATCCCCGGCTCCGGGCCGGTGATTCTGGCGGGCAACCACCTCACCTTCATCGACTCCATGATCCTGCCGCTGGTGTGCGACCGCACGGTCCACTTCATCGGCAAGGACGAGTACGTGACCGGCAAGGGGCTCAAGGGCCGGCTCATGGCGTGGTTCTTCACCGGCTCCGGCATGATCCCCGTCGACCGTGACGGCGCCAACGGCGGGGTCGCGGCCCTGATGACCGGCCGCAGGATCCTCGAAGAGGGCAAGATCTTCGGCATCTACCCCGAGGGTACCCGCTCCCCCGACGGCCGGCTCTACCGCGGCCGCACCGGCATCGCCCGCCTCACCCTGATGACCGGCGCCCCCGTGGTGCCGTTCGCGATGATCGGCACCGACAAGCTCCAGCCCGGCGGCGCCGGCATGCCGCGCCCGGGCCGGGTCACCGTCCGCTTCGGCGAGCCGATGGAGTTCTCCCGCTACGAGGGAATGGACCGCGACCGCTACGTGCTGCGCGCCGTCACGGACTCGGTGATGGCCGAGGTCATGCGACTCTCGGGCCAGGAGTACGTCGACATGTACGCGACCAAGGCGAAGGCCGCCTGACCCTCGCCGTTCCCGCGGTCCTCACCGTGCTCACTGTCGCCGCAGTGACCGGCTGACGCCCGCCGCCGTCGTGGTGGCGAGGATCCAGCCGGTCACGATCAGCAGGTACGACAGCCACTGGTGCCAGCCGCTCGGCGCGAAGGCCTGTTCCTGGCCGAAACCGATGATCGGCAGCATCAGGTCGATGGTGTAGAAGACGGCGTTGAAGTCCGGAGCCTCGCCCTGTTTGAGCGGGCGGGGCTGCTCCAGCGTGAACGCGATCGCTCCCGTGAGCAGGAGCGCCGTCAGCCAGCCCGCCGCACGCAGCGGCCGGAAGCCGTAGCCGACCGTCGCGTCCTGGAGGAGCCCCCACAGGCGGGTGTGCCGGGGCAGGGTGCGGCGGTGCCGGCGCAGTTTGGCGAGCATGACCGTACGGGCCGCCTCCTCGTCGCCCGCGGTGCGGTAGGCCGCGGCCAGCTGTTCGTACGGGTACGGGAGGTACCCGGGCTCGCCGGTCTCCAGCGCGGCCAGCCGCTCCTGGGCGGGCAGGTGGGGTCCCAGTGCGCGGTAGGTCAGGCCGTCCAGGCGCAGGGGGTCCCGCCAGGTGCCCGGTCGCATGTTCAGCAGGTCGAACTGTGAGCGCCGCAGGTTCACCGTGCCCCGTACGTCCTCGCAGGCGGGCAGCCACATCTCGCCGACCGTGCAGCTGGAGGCGCGCAGGGCGACACCGCCCGGGTTGTCCAGAACGGCGTGGGCGAGGTTGAGGCGGCCGGGTATCCGCGAGCCGGTGAGGTTCAGACGGCCCTGCGTCCGGGCCCGTGCGGCGTGGAGATCGGTGCCGACCATGAGGGTCTCGGCCTGGAGGGCGGTGCCGTCCGGGGCGAGCAGGCGGGCGTTGTCGAGGCTGATCCGGCCGCCGACGACGGCGCCGTTGAGGCGGAGCTGACCGTGGACGGTCAGGTCGTTGGCGATGATGTCGGTGCCGATCTCCGCGTGGTTGAGCTGGAGCGGCGGCTCGTCCGCCTCCTCGCCCGTCGCGGGCCCGACGGTCGCGCCCTGCAGGAAGAGGCCGCCGGATATCCGGGCGCCCTGGAGCCGTACGGGGCCGCTGATGCGGCAGCAGGAGAGCCGCAGGACGACGTCGACGCGCAGGGTGGCCGCCGTGAGGCCGGGCAGGGTGGAGTAGCCGAGGACGAGGGCCTTCAGCTGGGCGCCGTACAGGAGCGGTTTACGTTCGAACCAGCAGTCGCGCATCCGGACGGGATGGTCGACCACCGCGTAGCGGAGGTCGAGCTTGCCGACGATCCTCGCGCCCTTGATCTTGAGCCCGGCGACCCGGCCCTCCACGGCGGGCGCGGCGCCCAGCAGGAGGGCGCGCAGCACCTCGGCCCGCAGGGTGCGTTCGGGCCCCCAGCCGGCCCCGTCCACGGAGCTGTCCTCGGGGTGCTCCCGGAAGTCGACTCCGTCGCCGCGCGGGAAGGCCTCCCAGACGCGGCGCTCGGCCGGGGTCAGATCGTTGATCTCCATCGCCGGGATGGTGTCCGGAGTTCGACGGACTGTCAACTCGTACCGGGAGGCCGCCCCTTGTCCGGATGCGGCGGCGGATCAGTGCTCGACGCCCTCCTGGAGCCGCTGGCCCCGGAGCAGGAACCAGGCGGCCGCGGCGGTGGCCAGCAGTACGGCCGCGCCGACGCCGGAGGCGAGGCGCAGGCCGTCGACGAAGGCCTCCTGGGCGGCGCCGACCATGTGGGCGGCGGTCTGCGGGTCCAGTGTCCTGGCGGCCTCGACGGCTCCGCCGAGCGATTCGTGCGCGGCGTCGGCCACCGGTCCGCCGACGGAGGCCGGGGCCGTGAAGCCCTGGTAGACGCCGGTGACGATGGAACCGAGCAGCGCGATGCCGAGGGCGGCGCCGAGCTCGTACGCCGTCTCGGAGACGGCGGAGGCCGATCCGGCCTGCTCCTTGGGCACGCTGGAGAGGATCACGTCGGCGGTGACGGTGAAGGAGAAGCCGGCGCCGAGGCCGACGACGAGCAGGGCCGCGCCGAGCAGCGGGTAGCCGCTCTCCTTGTGGATCACGGTCAGGACGGCCAGGGCGGCGCCGATGGCGGCGAGGCCGCCGGTGACAACGGAGCGCACCGAGTACCTGCGGGCGTACCGGCCCGCGACCAGGCCGGTGACCACCGCGCCGATGGCGGCGGGCAGTTCGGCCAGGCCGGCCTCCAGCGGGCCGCGGCCCTGGACGAGTTGGAGGAACTGGGAGAGGAAGAAGACCAGCCCGGAGAGTCCGAAGACGGTGAGCAGGTCGGCGAGGACCGCGCCGGAGAAGCCGCGGTGCCGGAAGAGCCGCATGTCGAGCAGCGGGGACGGCAGGGTGAACTGGCGGCGGACGAAGCCGTACAGCGCGGCCGAGCCGAGGACCGCGGCGACCGTGACCTCCCAGGTCATGCCGTGCGTGGCGGCTTCCTTGACGGCGTAGACCACCCCGATGACGCCGACGAGGGAGAGGCCGACGCTGAGCAGGTCCCAGGGGCCGGCGACCGGGTTCTTGGACTCGGGAAGGAGCTTGATGCCGACGAGGACGAGGGCGATCATGACGGGAAGGTTGATCAGGAAGACCGAGCCCCACCAGAAGTGCTGGAGCAGGGCTCCGCCGACGACCGGGCCGACGGCCGCGCCGGCCGAGGCGGTGGCGCCCCAGATGCCGATGGCGAGGCTGCGTTCCCTCGGGTCGGTGAAGATGTTGCGGATCAGCGCGAGGGTCGAGGGCATCAGGGTGGCACCGGCCACGCCGAGCAGGGCGCGGGCGGCGATCATCATCTCGGGGCTGGTGGCGTAGGCGTTCAGGACCGAGACGGCACCGAAGGCGGTGGCTCCGGCGAGGAGCAGCTTCTTACGGCCGATCCGGTCGCCGAGGGAGCCCATGGACACCAGGAGTCCGGCGATGACGAAGGAGTAGATGTCGCCGATCCAGAGCAGCTGGGTGCCCGACGGCTTGAGGTCTTCGCTGAGCGAGGGCGTGGCGAGGCCGAGGACCGTGGCGTCGACCGCGACGAGCAGCACGGCCAGGACGAGCACGGAGAGCGCGAGCCAGCGGCCGCGGCTCTTCTCCTCCACCCCCGTCGGACGTATCAGCTGTTCGGTACGGCTCATTTCTCCACACTCCGTCGGACGCCACCGAGCAGCAGCTCGATGATCATGTACTGGAAGTCCTTGGCGGCGACCCGGCCGTCCATGACGGCCCAGGCGCAACTGCCGATGAGGCCGTAGAGGGCCTCGGTGAGCCAGGCGGGGCTCAGGTCGATCCGGATGTCGCCCTCTTCCTGGCCGCGCCGGAACAGGGCGATGACGCGGGCGTCGAGCCGGGCCCAGCCCTCGTTGACCTCGTCGCCCTCGAACAGCTGGTTCTCGGTGACGAGGAAGGCCAGCAGCTCGGCGTTGGGTTCGGCCTCGGCGACGAGGCGCCGGAGCGCCTCCACCGCGGTGCCCTCGTCGAGGCGGGCATTGTCGAACGCCACCTCGAACTCGCGGATGCCGAGGTCTTCGAGGGCGCGTACGAGGGCGTCGCGTCCGGCGAAGTGCCGGTGGAGGGTGGCGCGGCCGATTCCGGCGGCACGGGCGACCTCGTCCATCGTGGCGGTCGATTTGCGGGAGAGCAGGGCGGCCGCGTCGCGGAGCACCTGGTCACGATCCATGGCCATGAGACAAGCATACCCCGATTGAGACACCCACGTCTCACCCTAGGGAAAATGGCCTGCCCCCGGGCGGCCGGAACGGAATCCTGCCGAGATGAAGCCACTGCTGCTGATCGACGTCGACGGACCCCTGAACCCCTACGCATCACCACCCGCACGCTCCGGGCCGATGCCGACCACCCCCCGGACACACCGCGGGGGCGGCCGGAGCGCAGTGCTCCGGCCGCCCCCGTGGGCATTCCGCCGCGTGCGGACGTACAGGCCCGGACCCGGGTCGGCGGGCGTGCGGGCCGCAGGGCGGCGGTGGTGAAGGGGGACCGCTACTGCTTGTGTACGGCCCAGGCGTGCTGGATGACGAGATCGGCCTTCAGCTCGGTGAGCTGGACCGCGACCGCCGAGGGGGCGGTGCCGCCGCGGCCCTTGCGGGAGGCGAGCGCGCCCTTGACGTTGAGGACGGTGCGGACCTCGGGGGTCAGGTGCTCCGAGATCTTCGCGAACTGCTCGTCGGTGAGCTCGTCCAGCTCGATGCCGAGCCCCTCGCACTCCTTGACGCAACTGCCGGCCACCTCGTGCGCCACCCGGAACGGGACGCCCTGCTTGACCAGCCACTCCGCGATGTCGGTGGCGAGGGAGAAGCCGGCCGGGGCCAGCTCCTCCATCCGCTCCCGGTTGACGGTGAGCGTGGCCATCATGCCGGTGAAGGCCGGCAGCAGGACCTCAAGGGTGTCGCAGGAGTCGAAGACCGGCTCCTTGTCCTCCTGGAGGTCCCGGTTGTAGGCCAGGGGCAGCGCCTTGAGGGTGGCGAGCAGGCCCGTCAGGTTGCCGATCAGACGGCCGGACTTGCCGCGCGCCAGCTCCGCGATGTCCGGGTTCTTCTTCTGCGGCATGATCGACGAGCCGGTGGAGAAGGCGTCGTGCAGCGTCACGAAGGAGAACTCCTTCGTGTTCCAGATGATGATCTCCTCGGCGATCCGGGACAGGTTGATCCCGATCATCGCGGTGACGAAGGCGAACTCGGCGACGAAGTCGCGCGAGGCCGTACCGTCGATCGAGTTGCCCACCGAGCCCCGCTCGAAGCCCAGCTCCGCGGCGACCGCCTCCGGGTCCAGGCCCAGCGAGGAACCGGCCAGCGCACCGGAGCCGTACGGCGAGACCGCCGTCCGCGTGTCCCACTGCCGCAGCCGCTCCGCGTCCCGGGACAGGGACTGCACGTGGGCCAGTACATGGTGCGCGAAGAGCACAGGCTGCGCGTGCTGCAGGTGGGTGCGGCCCGGCATCGCCACGTCGGCGTGGCTCTCCGCGAGCCCGACCAGCGCGTCCTGCAGGTCCGCGATCAGACCGCCGATGATCCGGGCGTGGTCGCGCAGGTACATCCGGAAGAGGGTGGCCACCTGGTCGTTGCGGGACCGGCCGGCGCGCAGCTTGCCGCCGAGCTCGGCACCGAGCCGCTCCAGCAGGCCCCGCTCCAGCGCGGTGTGTACGTCCTCGTCGGCGATGGTGCCGGTGAAGGAGCCGTCGGCGACGTCGGCCTCCAGCCGGTCCAGGCCGTCGATCATGCGCTCCAGCTCGTCGGACGTGAGCAGCCCCGCCGTGTGCAGCACGCGGGCGTGGGCGCGCGAGCCGGCGATGTCGTACGGCGCGAGGCGCCAGTCGAAGTGGACCGACGCGGACAGCTTCGCGAGGGCCTCGGCGGGACCATCGGCGAACCGGCCGCCCCAGAGCCGGACGTCACCAGCGTTGTTGCTGCTCACAGCTACTGCTCCTCAAGACTGCATGGACGGATGTGCAACGGCCTCCCCGCCGCGGAGGTAACGGGGAGGCCGTCTTCGTGCGGGCCGGGTGCCGGGATCAGGCCAGGTCGCTCGTAGGCATAACTATGCACTGCTCCGCATGTTTCGTCAATCGATGCCGACTCGCCCCCCGCACGGCCTGCCTGCACCGCGCGCGCCCCCTGCTGCACGTACCGTCGGGGACGTGCTGCGTACCGCTCTCGTCACGGGCTGCCTGATCGTCACCACCCTGCTCCCGCAGGGCTCGGGGGCCGCACCCGGGCCCCTGCCCGCCCGTCTCGCCGACACCGGCGGCGGCAGTCAGCTGATCACCGCCGTGGCGCCCGCCCCCGGCTCCACGACCGGCCGTCTGACCTGGTGGGACCGGCGGGCCGGGCGCTGGTACGAGGCCGGGAGCGCGCCCGCCCGGTTCGGGGCGGGCGGCCTCACGGAGGGCTCGACCCGTACGCAGGGCACCAGCACCACCCCGACGGGCCTGTACGCACTGCCGTACGCCTTCGGGATCCGGCGGGCGCCGGCCGGGACGGAGTACGGCTACCGGCGGGTGACCCCGGACTCCTGGTGGTGCCAGGACAACGCCTCGGCCGCCTACAACCGCTGGGTGGAGCCGCTGCCCGCGGACTGCGCGCCCGGCGAGGCCGAGCACCTGGTCACCTACGAGATGCAGTACGCGCACGCGCTGCTGATCGCCTTCAACTACGACCGGCCGGTACGCGGCCGGGGCGCCGGGATCTTCCTGCACGTCAACGGCAAGGGCGCGACGGCCGGTTGTGTCTCGGTGCCCGGGCGGGACATGCGGGCGATCCTGCGCTGGGCGGACCCGGACCGGCGGCCTCACATCGCGATCGGCACGCAGGAGGGGCCGCTCGCCGTCACCCGCTACTAGCAGGTCCGGGAGGCGTGGCGCCGGGCTCTGGTTCGTCCTCGTCGGAGGCCGGTACTCGTACGCGTCCTCCCACCGGACCTTGTCGTCCTCCAACCGGTCCAAGAGCGACAAGGACCCGGAGGAGTGGCTGCCGTCGGACGGCTCCTACCACTGCACCTACGCCGCCACCTGGGTCGGAACCAAGCCCGATGGAGCCTTGCTGCGGACGACGCCGAGCGTCAAGCCGTTTCTCAATGATCTGGATGGACCGCTTGGACGCCGGTGCCGTCGTACAGCTCGGGTTCCAGGGTGAGCAGGTAGCGGCCGGCGGGGAAGTCTGCCGAGGGGCGAGCCGCGTGGATGGCGTGGACGACCGCCCAAGGGTGCCCGGCGTGCAGGAGCTCGGTGGCGGTCAGGGCGGCGGCCGTGTCGAAGGGCTCGATCTGGATGAACCGCAACCCGTTGATATATGCGAGCAGGCCGGGCCGCCCGGTGTCGCCGGCGGTCAGGGAGAGCACGGGCGCGTAGAGCGTGCCCAGACCGCCGGAGGCTTGCACGTAGAAGGCGGCGACGGCCTCGTTGTACGGGTCCTTCGGGTCGTGGAGGGCGGTAGCGGTCGTGTGGTCCAGGACGACGGCGATCGGCCCCACTACGCGGCCGCCGAGTCCTGCCTGGCGCCCAGGCGCTCCAGGAGGCCGCGGGCCTTCGCCTCGGCCTCCTCGCTCGGGACGGTCCCCAGGACGGAGGCGAGCTCGGCACGGGCCTGCTCGGCACGCTCCGCGTACTCGGCCTGAGTCGGCCGGCCCTCGGCGAGCTCCTCGACCAGCTGCCGGATCGTTGTGCCCTGCTCGGTCGCCAGCGCGGCCAGCCGGTCGCGGGTCGCCGCGCTCACCTTGATGCTCGTCTCATCTGCCATACCTCGACTCTACTCCCAGTAGAGGACCGGCGTGAGGGTCTCCCGACCCCGCTGGCCGCGGTTGATGAGACCGCCGCTGTCTCCGCTGGTGGTACTGGTACTGGTACGGGGTACCGGTATCGGGCCTGCGCCGGTCCGGGCCTCCCCGCCGGACCGCCCGCTCAGCCCTCCTTCTGCGCCAGCCGCAGCAGGTGGTCGGCGAGGGCCTGGCCGCCCACCGGGTCCCGGCTGATCAGCATCAGGGTGTCGTCGCCGGCGATCGTGCCGAGGATCTCGCGGAGCTCGGCCTGGTCGATGGCCGAGGCGAGGAACTGCGCGGCGCCCGGCGGGGTGCGCAGGACCACGAGGTTCGCGGAGGCCTCCGCCGAGATGAGCAGTTCACCGGAGAGGCGCCGCATGCGCTCCTCCTTCGCGGACTCGCCGAGCGGGGCCTGCGGGGTGCGGAAGCCGCCCTCGCTGGGTACCGCGTAGATCAGCTCGCCGCCGGTGTTGCGGATCTTCACCGCGCCCAGCTCGTCGAGATCGCGGGAGAGCGTCGCCTGGGTGACGCTGAGCCCGTCGTCGGCGAGCAGCTTCGCCAGCTGGCTCTGCGAACGGACCGGCTGCCGGTTGAGGATGTCCACGATCCGGCGGTGACGCGCCGTGCGGGTCTGCGGGACGGCCTGCCCGCCGTGCTCGTTGTCCTGCGCCTGGCTCATCGTCGTCTCATTCTCCGGATCCGTCCCCGCCTGCTGCATCGAGAATGCCGGGCAGTGCCCGGACGAACGCGTCCGCCTCGGCCTCGGTGAGTACGTACGGGGGCATGAGCCGTACGACGTCCGGGGCGGGCGCGTTGACCAGGAAGCCGGCATCCTGGGCCGCCTGCTGCACCTCGGGTGCGAGCGGCTGGGTCAGCACGATACCCAGGAGCAGTCCGGCGCCCCGGACGTGGGATACCAGTGGGTGCCCGGAGGACTCGATTCCGGAGCGCAGCCGCTCGCCCCGCGCCTTGACCCGGTCGAGCAGGTCGTCGGCGGCGATGGTGTCGATGACGGCGAGTCCGGCGGCACAGGCGACCGGGTTCCCGCCGAAGGTGGTGCCGTGCTGGCCGGGCCGCAGCAGGTCGGCGGTGGGGCCGAAGGCGACCACGGCACCGATCGGCAGGCCGCCGCCCAGCCCCTTCGCCAGGGTGACGATGTCGGGCTCGACGCCCTCGTGCGCCTGGTGCTCGAACCACTGGCCGCAGCGGCCGATACCGGTCTGGACCTCGTCGAGGACCAGCAGCGTGCCGGTGGCCCGGGTGATCTCGCGCGCGGCGGTGAGGTACCCGGCGGGGGGTACGACGACGCCGTTCTCGCCCTGGATCGGCTCGATGACGACGAGCGCGGTCTCTTCGGTGACGGCGGCCCGCAGGGCCTCGACGTCGCCGTACGGGACGTGGGTGACGTCGCCGGGCAGGGGCAGGAAGGGCTCCTGCTTCTTCGGCTGGCCGGTGAGCGCGAGGGCGCCCATGGTCCGGCCGTGGAATCCGCCGTCGGTGGCGACCATGTGGGTCCGCCCGGTCAGCCGGCCGATCTTGAAGGCGGCCTCGACTGACTCGGCACCGGAGTTGCAGAAGAAGACCTTGCCGGGGCGGCCGAAGAGCTGGAGCAGCCGCTCGCCGAGCGCGATGACCGGCTCGGAGGCGAAGAGGTTGGAGACGTGGCCGAGCGTGGAGACCTGCTCGGTCACGGCCGTGACGATCGCCGGGTGGGCGTGGCCGAGGGCGTTGACGGCGATGCCGCCGACGAAGTCGGTGTACTGCTTGCCGTCGGCGTCCCACACCTGGGCGCCCCGGCCGCGTACGAGGGCGACGGCGGGCGTGCCGTAGTTGTCGGTCAGCGCGCCCCGCCAGCGTGCGCCGTACTCCTGGTTGCCGGTGCCCTGCGTCATGCTGCTCCCCCTGGCTGCCGGTCGGGCACGACCATCGTGCCGATGCCGGAGTCCGTGAAGATCTCCAGCAGGATCGAGTGCGGGATCCGCCCGTCGAGGACGCGGGCGGTGCCGACGCCGCCGCGCACGGCGTGCAGGCAGCCCTCCATCTTGGGGACCATGCCGCTGGACAGCTCGGGCAGCAGCTTCTCCAGCTCGCTGACGGTGAGCCGGCTGATGACCTCGTCGCTGTGCGGCCAGTCGGCGTAGAGGCCCTCGACGTCGGTGAGGACCATCAGTGTCTCGGCGCCGAGGGAGGCCGCGAGGGCCGCGGCCGCGGTGTCGGCGTTGACGTTGTAGACGTGGTGGTCGTCGGCGCTGCGGGCGATGGAGGAGATGACCGGGATCCGGCCGTCGGCCAGCAGCGCCTCGATGGCGCCGGTGTCGACGTCGGTGATCTCGCCGACCCGGCCGATGTCGATCAGCTCGCCGTCGATCTCCGGGCTGTGCTTGGTCGCGGTGATGGTGCGGGCGTCCTCGCCGGTCATGCCGACGGCGAGCGGCCCGTGCTGGTTGAGCAGCCCGACCAGTTCGCGCTGGACCTGGCCCGCCAGGACCATCCGTACGACGTCCATGGCCTCCGGAGTCGTCACGCGCAGGCCGGCTTTGAACTCGCTGACCAGGCCCTGCTTGTCGAGCTGGGCGTTGATCTGCGGTCCGCCGCCGTGCACGACGACCGGCTTGAGCCCGGCCTGGTGCAGGAAGACCACGTCCTGGGCGAAGGCGGCCTTGAGGTCCTCGTCGACCATGGCGTTGCCGCCGAACTTGATGACGACGACCTTGCCGTTGTGGCGCCGGAGCCAGGGCAGGGCCTCGATGAGGATCTGCGCCTTGGGCAGGGCGGTGTGCTTGCGGGCGGTGCCGCCGGAGGTGCCGGGCTGGCCGGCCTTGTCGTCGCTCATGAGGAGTAGGCGCTGTTCTCGTGGACGTACTCGGCGGTCAGGTCGTTGGCCCAGATGACGGCCGACTCGCCGCCGGTGGCCAGGTCCGCGGTGATGCGGACCTCGCGGTCCTTCATGGAGACCAGGTCGCGGTCCTCGCCGACCGAGCCGTTCCTGCAGACCCACACGCCGTTGATGGCGACGTTCAGCCGGTCCGGGTCGAAGGCGGCCTTGGTGGTGCCGATCGCGGACAGCACGCGGCCCCAGTTGGGGTCCTCGCCGTGGATGGCGCACTTGAGCAGGTTGTTGCGGGCGATGGAGCGGCCGACCTCGACCGCGTCGTCCTCGCTGGCCGCGCCGATGACCTCGATGCGGATGTCCTTGCTGGCGCCCTCGGCGTCGCCGATCAGCTGGCGGGCCAGGTCGTCGCACACCTTGCGGACCGCGTCGGCGAAGTCCGCGTACGCGGGGACCTCGCCGGAGGCTCCGGAGGCGAGCAGCAGCACCGTGTCGTTGGTGGACATGCAGCCGTCGGAGTCGACCCGGTCGAAGGTGGTGCGGGTCGCGGAGCGCAGCGCCCGGTCGAGGACGGCCGCGTCCACGTCGGCGTCGGTGGTGAGGACGACGAGCATGGTGGCCAGGCCCGGGGCGAGCATGCCCGCGCCCTTGGCCATGCCGCCGACCGTCCAGCCGTCCTGGGAGACGGTGGCCGTCTTGTGCACGGTGTCGGTGGTCTTGATGGCGATGGCGGCGGCCTCGCCGCCGTTCTCGGACAGGGCCGCGGCGGCGGTCTCGATGCCGGGGAGCAGCTTGTCCATGGGGAGCAGGACGCCGATCAGGCCGGTGGAGGCGACGGCGATCTCGCCGGCGTTGTGCTCGCCGCCGGGGCCGATGCCGCTGAGCGCGGCCGCGGCCTTCTCGGCGGTGGCGTGGGTGTCCTGGAAGCCCTTGGGTCCGGTGCAGGCGTTGGCTCCGCCGGAGTTGAGGACGACGGCGCTGACGGTGCCGCCGCGCAGCACCTGCTCGGACCAGTGGACGGGCGCGGCCTTGACGCGGTTGGAGGTGAAGACGCCCGCGGCGGCGAGGCGCGGCCCGTTGTTGACCACGAGGGCCAGGTCCGGGTTGCCGTTGGCCTTGATTCCGGCGGCGATGCCCGCCGCCGTGAATCCCTGTGCAGCCGTAACCGTCACGGCGCGACTCCAATCGTGGAAAGCCCGAGCTGCTCGGGCAGCCCGAGGGCGATGTTCATGCTCTGCACCGCACCGCCGGCGGTGCCCTTGGTGAGGTTGTCGATGGCGCTGACGGCGATGATCCGCTGGGCGGCCTCGTCGTGGGCGACCTGGACGTGGACGGCGTTGGAGCCGTGGACGGACTTGGTGGACGGCATCCGGCCCTCGGGCAGCAGGTGGACGAAGGGCTCGTCGGCGTACGCCTTCTCGTAGGCGGCGCGCAGCGATTCCGCGGTGGTGCCGGGGCGTGCCTTGGCCGAGCAGGTGGCGAGGATGCCGCGGGCCATGGGCACGAGGGTCGGTGTGAAGGAGACGCGGACGCGCTCGCCCGCGAGCGGGCTGAGGTTCTGCACCATCTCGGGGGTGTGCCGGTGGCCGCCGCCGACGCCGTACGGGGTGACGGAGCCCATGACCTCGGCGCCGAGCAGGTGCGGCTTGAGCGCCTTGCCCGCGCCGGAGGTGCCGGTGGCGGCGACGATCACGGCCTCGGGTTCGGCGAGCTGCGCCTGGTAGGCCGGGAAGAGCGCGAGGGAGACGGCGGTGGGGAAGCAGCCGGGGACCGCGATCCGCTTGGCGCCCTCCAGACCGGCGCGGCCGCCGGGCAGTTCGGGGAGGCCGTAGGGCCACGTCCCGGCGTGCGGGGCGCCGTAGAACCGGTCCCAGTCCGCGGCGTCCTTGAGGCGGTGGTCGGCGCCCATGTCGACGACGAGGACGTCGTCGCCGAGCCGGGCGGCGACGGCCGCGGACTGGCCGTGCGGGAGGGCGAGGAAGACGACGTCGTGACCGGCGAGGGCCTCCGGGGTGGTCGCCTCCAGGGTGCGTCCGGCGAGCGGCACGAGATGCGGCTGCAGGGAACCGAGGAGTTGTCCGGCGTTGGAGTTGCCGGTCAGCGCGCCGATCTCCACCTCGGGGTGCGAGAGCAGCAGGCGCAGGACTTCTCCGCCCGCGTACCCGCTCGCTCCGGCCACCGCTGCACGTACCACCATGGACCCTCCTCATCGATGGCATGACTATACGCATGTCCGCACGTTTATGCAATGTCGTCGATCGCTGCGGGAGGGCCGCGCTGTGACTGAGCGCACTACCTGGCACTTGAGCGCGACAGTTGGCCCGGGTGAGCGTTGTCGTTGGCCCGGAATCAATGGCTCTGTGCAGAGGGCGGTTGTTCGGCGAACGAGGTGCGGTAGGCGCGTGGGCTGGTCGCCAGACGGGCTGTGAAGTGCTGGCGCATGGTGACTTCGCTGCCGAAACCGGATCGGCGGGCGACCTCGGGCATGGGCAGGTCGGTGCGCTCCAGGAGTTTCTGGGCCGTTGCGATGCGGTGGTCGACAAGCCAGCGCAGCGGGGTGGTTCCGGTGGCTGCGGCGAAGTGTCGGGCGAAGGAACGGGGCGACATCCTGGCGCGGGCGGCAAGCGCGGCAACGGTGAGTGGCTCGTCGAGATGGGCCAGGGCAAAGGCGCGCACCTCGGCCAGTGCGTCTGCGGCACGGTCGGCGTGCGGTGTCGGATGTTCGATGAATTGGGCCTGGGTGCCGGTCCGGAAGGGTGCGGTGACCATGGAGCGGGCGACTGTCGCAGCTGCTTCTGCGCCGTGTGTGGCGCGCACCAGATGCAGGCACAGGTCGATGCCGGCGGCGGTGCCGGCGGCTGTCCACAGATTGCCGTCCTCGACGAACAGGGCGTCCCGCTCGACCCGCACCTGTGGGTGTCGGGTCTTCAGTAGGTCGGTCAGTGCCCAGTGGGTCAGCGCCCGGCGGCCGTCCAGCAGTCCCGCCTGGGCGAGTGTGAACGCGCCGCCACACAGAGCGGCGATGGTGGTGCCTCGGGCATGGGCTCTGCGTAGCGCTGCGAGGACGGGCTCGGGTGCTGGGGTGATGTGGTCGTCCAAGCCCGGTACGAGGATCAGCTCGGCGCGGGGGAGCCAGGCGAGGGTGCGGTCCGGCGTGAGGGTGAGCCCGCCGCGCATCGGTACAGGTTCGGGGCCTGCGGCTACGCGGCGCAGCTCGAACCCGGGGGCCCCGCGGTCGGTGCGGTCCGTACCCCACACCTCGGTGATCACCGAGACATCGAAGGCCCGGATGCCAGGGAAGGTGATCAGTGCGATGCGGTGTGCCGGTGCGGGTCGGATCATCCTGGCAGTAAAACATCGATCGCTGTCTTTTCTCCTCCTGTGGCAGGGCCCACCAGGGCGGCAGGATCGTGGACATGGAGATCACACAGAACGCGGCGCTGGTAGTGGTGGACGTGCAGAAGGGCTTCGACGAGTCGGAGTTCTGGGGCCCGCGCAACAACCCGGCCTCCGACCAGAACATCGCCTCGTTGATCGCGGCCTGGCAGGACACGGACCGGCCGGTCGTCTTCGTACGACACGACTCGAACAAGCCCGGCTCGCCGCTGCGGACCGGGTACGAGGGAAACGATTTCAAGGACTACGTCGAGGAGCGGCGCGGCAAGGGCGGCGGGCCGGAGCTACTCGTCACCAAGTCCGTGAACTCGGCGTTCTACGGCACCCCCGACCTGGACGACTGGTTCAAGGAGGCCGGCATTACCCAGGTCGTACTGGCCGGTATCCAGACCAACATGTGCGTGGAGACCACCGCCCGCGTAGGCGGCAATCTCGGTTACGACGTGCTGGTCGCCCTCGACGCCACCCACACCTTCGACCTGACTGGACCGAACGGCTGGCATTTGACGGCCGACGAACTGGTCCGAGCGAGTGCCGTCTCGCTGCACGGCGGGGGCTTCGCCCGGGTGGTGACGACCGGCGAGCTGGTGGCCGCCGTCCGCCCCTGACACCCCGGACCAGGGGCGCGGGCCACCTTTGACGAACGCCCGAACCGCCGGCCATGACCGCACCTTGGCCGTGCCACCTCCAAACGTCGCGCGCCGCGAGCAGCTCAAGCGCTTAGGGGCCAACTCGGCCGCTCAGTCTCAGCGCGCACGGGGACGGGGGCGCGACGCGCGCCCTCCGGAAGATGGCTAGCAGGAAAAGGTCCGCGCCGGGCGGCGAATCCGCCGGTGGCGCCGGGAGCCGGTCGCGGAGTCGGACGGCACCGGACCGTCCGGTGCCGTACCGGGAGCGCCGCCGACGGGACGGCGGGGCGCGGCCCGCTCAGGCCCGGGCCGGACCGGGCGCGCCGGGCTGGGCGCCGGTCGTTCACGCCGGGGCCTGCAGGCAGAGGTGCCACTGGCCGGGGCAGCCGGTCAGGGTCATCGTCGACAACGGCCGGACGTCCACGTTCCAGTAGGTCAGCGGGGGCGCCTGCAGGGCGTAGACGAGAGCGGCGCGGACCACCGAGGGCTCCGCCACCGCCACGATCGCGCCGCCGTCCTCGGCCGGCCGGGTGTCGAGCCAGCCGCCGATCCGCGCGATGAAGGCGAGCAGCGACTCTCCTCCGTGCGGGGCGGCCAGCGGGTCGCTGAGCCACTGGTCGATCGCGTCGGGCTCCTGCGCGGCCACCTCGCCGAGGGTCAGCCCGCGCCAGCGGCCCATGTCGCACTCGCGCAGCGCCGGCTGGGCCAGGGGCGCGTACCCGAGGGCCTCGCCGGTGGCCCGGCTGCGCGGGGTGGGCGAGCAGTAGCGCAACTCGGCGGCCGCCAGGGGTACGAGGCCCTGCGCGGCGGACTCCACCGACCGCCAGCCGGCTCCGTCCAGCGGGCGGTCGTCGTCGAAGCGCTCGGCGAGCAGCGAGGAACTGCGGGCTGCGGCGACGAGCGAGACCCGAACATGCATCTGGTGATGGTGGGCCGCGCGGTGGCGGCGGGTCAAGCGTCCAGGCTCAGGCCGCTGCCCGGCTCCTCGCCCAGGCCCGCCCTCAGCCGCTGCACGGCCTCGACCAGTTCGCCCGGTCCGGAGACCCCGGCGAAGCTCAGCCGGACGTGCGGAGCGGGCGGTTCGGCGCAGAAGTAGGGGCGGCCGGGAGCCACCGCGACACCGGCGCGCAGGGCCGCGGCCGCGAAGGACGCGTCGTCGCCGCCCCCGGCCATCCTGGCCCACAACTGGTAGCCGCCGGAGGGGGGATGGGGCACGGTCAGGCCGGGCAGCTCCCGCCGCAGCGCGCCGGCGAGCACGTCGCGGCGGTGGCGCAGTTCGGCGGCCACCGTGCGCAGGTGGCGCGGCCAGGCGGGCGCGCCGACCAGTTCCAGGGCCGCCTCCTGCAGCGGCCGGGGCACGAAGAAGCTGTCCACGACCTGGACGGCGCGCAGCCGCTCCACCACGGGGCCGCGGCCGGCCAGCGCACCGACCCGCAGGCTGGGCGAGGTGGCCTTGGTCAGGGACCTGACGTGCACGACGACACCGTCGTGGTCCTCTGCGGCCAGGGTCGCGGGCAGCGGCCCGGAGTCGTCGTGGCCCAGTGCGCGGGCGTAGTCGTCCTCGACCACGAAGGCCCCGGCGGCCCGCGCGATCCGCAGCACCTCCGAGCGCCGCCCGGGCGCCAGGACGGCGCCGGTGGGGTTCTGGAAGAGCGGCTGGCACACGAACACCCGCGCCCCGGTCGCCTCGAAGGCGGCGGCCAGCAGTTCCGGCCGGACCCCGTCGGCGTCCACCGGCACGGGCACCGGCCGGCAGCCGGAGGCGCGGGCGATGGCCAGCAGCCCGGGGTAGGTCGGGGACTCCACGAGGATCGGCGCCCCGGGCGGGGCCAGCGCCCGCAGGGCGGTGGTCAGCGCGCTCTGCCCGCCCGCGGTCACCAGGACGTCGGCGGCCGCGACCGCGCCGCCGATCTCGCGGGCGAACCAGTCGCGCAGCTCGGGCAGCCCCTCCATGGGCGGCCGGTCCCAGGCCCCGGGGCGCCGCCCGGCCCGGGCGAGCGCGGCGGCCATGGCCCGCTCGGGCTGGATGGAGGCGTGCAGGTACCCGCTGTTGAGGGCGATCACCGACGGCGGTGGCGCGGCCAGGCAGGCCAGCACCCCGGAGGCGTCCACCGAGCGCGGGACGATGTCACCGGCCCCCTCGGCACTGAGGGCGACCTCCTGCCAGGAGGTGTCCCCGGCCGCCGGCAGCGGCGTACGGGGCGCGGCGCGGAAGACGCCGGCTCCGGGCCTGGTGACGACGAGACCCTCGGCGGCGAGCTGGGCCAGGGCCCGGGAGACGGTGACGGGACTGACCCGATAGCGCTCGACCAGGGCCCGACTCGGCGGCAGCTTTCCACCTACCGAGTAGCGGTTCAGTTCGGACCTCAGCGAATCTACCAGTTCCGCGACACTGCTACGCTCATACATGACAGGACAGAATAGCGCTACTCTCCCGGATGCGATAGCGGTGAAGAATCCGCTGCCGCGGGGTACGGCTCTCGCCTCGCTCGGCGTCGTCGCCTTCTCGCTGACCTTCCCCGCCACCGCCTGGGGCCTGGAGAGCTTCGGCCCGTGGTCGCTCGTGGCCCTGCGCAGCGTCCTGGCGGCAGCGATCGCGTGCGCCTTCCTGCTGGCCCGCAGGGTCGCTCCGCCGGCCCGCGAGCACTGGGCGGGGCTCGCCGTCGTCGCCGGCGGAGTGGTCGTCGGCTTCCCGCTGCTGACGACCCTGGCCCTGCGGACGTCCACCACCTCGCACGCCGCCGTCGTCGTCGGCCTGCTGCCGCTGACCACGGCCGCGCTGTCCACACTGCGCACCGGCGCCCGGCCCCCGCGGGCGTTCTGGGCCGCCGCCGTGGCCGGGGCCGCGGTGGTGCTCGGCTTCACCCTGACGCAGAGCGGCGGCTCCCTCTCCGCCGGTGACGCCTACCTGTTCGCCGCGCTGCTGGTGTGCGCGGCCGGGTACACCGAGGGCGGGCGGCTCGCCCGCGTCCTGCCGGGCTGGCAGGTGATCGGCTGGGCCCTGGTGCTGTGCCTGCCGCTCAGCGTGGCCGGCTCGGTGCTCGGGCTCGCGTACGAACCGGTGCACCTCACCGGCCACGGCCTGGCCGGGCTGGTCTGGGCGGCGGCCGGCTCGACCTTCCTCGGCCTGTACGTCTGGTACCGCGGCATGGCCGAGATCGGGGCGCCCCGGGCCAGCCAGCTCCAGCTCGCGCAGCCGCTGCTGACCCTGGTCTGGTCCGTGGCGCTGCTCGGGGAGCACCTCGCCCCCGCGGCACCGGCTGCGGCCTGCGCGGTTCTCGTCTGCATCGTGGTGACCCAACGGGTCAAACATCCCCGGAACGACCTAAACTGCTAGCACCGGATCGGAGCGCCACCGAGGAGGTCAGACATGCGAGCTACCGAGGGCGACCAGCTGGTGCAGCACGGCAGGATCGTCGGACAACCCGACAAGGTGGGCGAGATCACCCAGGTGCTCGGCGAGAACGGGACGCCCCCGTACCGGGTCCGCTTCCAGGACGGACACGAAGCGCTGATGGCTCCCGGACCCGACTGCGTGGTCCGCCACCCCGCAGAGCCCAGGCACTGACGGGCATCGACAGGTACTGAGTCACCGCGGCGGCACGACGGAGCCGTAGTGGTCGGCGACCACGCGTGCCATCGCCCCGTTGGGGTCCGCGGCCACCTGCTTCGCCGAGAAGTAGACGTGGCCGCGGACCTCCGGGTATCCGCGGGCGAACCGCACGTGCCGGGACAGTTCCGCCGGATCCCGCCAGGCCGCGGTGGGACTGTCCGCGTCGCAGCGGTACAGACCCTCCCCCACGTACAGGTCCACACCGGTGCCGGCGACGGTCCCGGCCCACCAGGGGACGAGCGCCGCGTAGTCGGCCGTCGGATGTCCGATGTGCCAGTAGGCCTGCGGCACGACGTAGTCGATCCAGCCCTGGCGGACCCACTTGCGGGTGTCCGCGTACAGGTCGTCGTACGCCGACAGGCCCCGGGTCTTCGAGCCGGCCGGGTCCCGGTCGGAGTTGCGCCAGATCCCGAAGGGGCTGATGCCGAACCTGATCGCGGGCCGCAGGGCGCGCAGCCGCTGGGACATCTCGCGCACCAGGGTGTCGGTGTTGCCGCGGCGCCAGGCCGCCCGCGACGAGAAGCCGCCGCCGTACTCCTCGTAGGCGTCGTCGTCGTCGAAGTACTCGCCCGCGACCGGATAGGGGTAGAAGTAGTCGTCCCAGTGGACCGCGTCCAGCGGGTAGCGGGTCACCGCGTCGAGCATGGCCTCCTGCACGAACCGGCGCACCTCGGGCAGCCCGGGGTTGTAGTAGAGCTTCCCGCCGTACTCGACCGTCCAGCCGTCCTGCCGCGCCGGGTGCTCGGGCACCAGCCGGTCGAAGTCCGTGTGGTTGGCCACCCGGTACGGGTTGAACCACGCGTGCAGCTCCAGACCCCGGGCGTGCGCCTCGGCGACGGCCGTACCGAGGGGGTCCCAGCCCGGATCGGCCCCCTGCTGTCCGGTCAGCCACTGCGACCAGGGCTCGAACGGGGACGGCCACAGCGCGTCGGCGGCTGGCCGGACCTGGAGGATCACGGCGTTGAGCCGTCGGCGGACGGCGGTGTCGAGCAGGGCGAGGAGCTCCCTGCGCTGGGTCGCGGCGGACAGCCCGCTGCGCGAGGGCCAGTCCACGTTCGAGACGGTCGCGATCCACATCCCCCGGAACTCGGGGGTGCCGGCGCCCCCCGCGGGGAGCGGGCCGGACCCGCGCGGCCCGGCGAACGCCGGCCCCCCCGTCGCGGCGGCGATCACCCCCGCCGCTCCTGCCAGCAGTGCCCGTCGGCCGATGTGCGCCATGTGACGCCTCCGTTTCGCTGAGTGACGATGTGCGGTGCCCGCCCAGCATGCCCGCCCCGGCCCGCCGTGCCCCGCAAGGTCGGGAGTAACGTCGGGGGGCGTGGCGGGCGCCGGAATCGTACGGGGGACCCGCCGACGGATGAGCTGCGAAAGGCACGAAGTGACTGACCTCCCTTCCGACATCACACGCGTCGGCGTAGTGGGCTGTGGCCAGATGGGCGCGGGTATCGCCGAGGTGTGTGCCCGAAGCGGCCTTGAGGTCAAGGTCGCCGAGACCACCGGCGAAGCCCTGGAGATCGGCCGTACCCGGCTTCAGAACTCCCTGACCAAGGCCGCCGAGCGCGGCAAGATCACTGAGGAGGAGCGGGACGCCACCCTGGCCCGCCTCACCTTCACCACCGACCTCGGCGAGTTCGCCGACCGCGACCTCGTCATCGAGGCGGTCGTCGAGAACGAGCAGGTCAAGACGGAGATCTTCCAGGTCCTCGACCAGGTGATCACCCGTCCGGACGCGATCCTCGCCTCCAACACCTCCTCGATCCCGCTGGTCAAGCTGGCCGTCGCGACCTCGCGGCCCGACCAGGTCATCGGCATCCACTTCTTCAACCCGGCCCCGGTGCAGAAGCTCGTCGAGCTGATCCCGGCGCTGACCACGGGCGAGGAGACGATCAAGCGGGCGGAGGCCCTGGTGCGGAACGTGCTCGGCAAGCACGCGGTCCGCGCCCAGGACCGCTCCGGCTTCGTCGTCAACGCCCTCCTCGTCCCGTACCTGCTGTCCGCGATCCGGATGTTCGAGTCGGGCATCGCGAGCCGGGAGGACATCGACAACGGCATGGAGCTGGGCTGCGCCCACCCGATGGGCCCGCTGAAGCTGTCCGACCTCATCGGTCTGGACACCATCGCCTCGATCGCCGACTCGATGTACGCCGAGTACAAGGAGCCGCTGTACGCCGCTCCCCCGCTGCTCCAGCGGATGGTCGACGCCGGCCGGCTGGGCCGCAAGACGGGCGCGGGCTTCTACCCGTACGGCTGACCCCCCGGGTGGGCCGCACCTACCTGCCGAGCCGCAGGTGGTGCAGCAGGAGCAGCCCGGCCGCCATGTTGGCGGCCGGGATCTCCCCGTCCGCGATCATGTCCGGCACGAGCCCCAGGGGGACCCACTCCCGGCGCGAGGACTCGAAGTCGTCCTCGGGGTGGCCGGTGTAGGTGGCCCCGTCCGCCCAGTACAGGTGGTGCCGGGCGTCGGTCAGACCGTTGGAGGGCTCGACGGTCATCAGGTGGTGGAGGGGGCCGGGCCGCCAGCCCGACTCCTCCTCCATCTCGCGGGCCGCGGCGGCGGCGACGTCCTCACCGTCCTCGACCACCCCCGCGGGCAGTTCCCAGCCCCAGCTGTCGGTGATGAAGCGGTGCCGCCAGAGCAGCAGCACCTCGTTGGCCTCGTTGACGGCCGTGGCCACCGCCACCGGACGCAGCCGGATCACGAAGTGGTCCAGGTGCCGGCCGTCGGGAAGTTCCACATCGGCGAGATTCACATCGAACCAGCGGTTCTTGTACACAGTCTGCTCACTCAGGTTCGTCCACTGCACGGCTGTGCCACCTTCCGTTCGAGTAGGTGGCACACATCGCAGCAGCCGGCCTGTCACAGCGGAACGCGCAATGCCCCGTCGATGAGCCGCACCGTCTCCTGCGCGTCCGAACAACCGCTGGTCAGAAGCTGTTCACGGACCGCCCACAGGCGGTCGCGCAGCCGCAGCGACTCCATCCCCCGGGCCCGCTCGGCCATCTCGGCCGCGCCCGCCGCGGCCCGGTCCGCCTCCCCCTGCCGGAGCTGGATCTCGCAGAGCATCGCCAGCCGGTGCACCCGGCCGCGGTCGTGCGCGGGGGTGCCGACGGCGGCGGCCGCCTGGACCCGAGCGGCTTCCAGATCCCCCAGACTGAGCAGGGCCTCGGCGACCTGCACGTTGACCAGGCCGGGCTGCACATAGCCGGTCTCGTCCGGTTCGCTGCCCGGGCGGATCCGCGCGGCGGCCGCCTCGGCACCCCGGATGCACGCCAGCGCGGCCTGCGCGTCGCCGAGTTGGGCGTACGCCTTGGCCTGCATGGCGTACAGGTCGGCGGCGAGCGCCGGGGTGGTGTGCCTGCCCGCTGCGCGCAGCGCGGCCTCGGCGAAGGCGACCGCCTGGCGGTACTCCCTCAGGTGCAGGGACTGGTTGACGATCAGGGCGATCACATACGCCCCGAGCCCCCGGTCCCCGCTCGCCTTGGCCAGCCGCAGCGCCTGATGGAAGTAGCGCTGGGCCAGCCCGTGCGCGTCCGAGTCGTAGGCGCAGATCCCCGCCACCGCCACCAGGGAGCCGGTGGCCCGGTGCAGCCGTCGGCCGAGGTCGTCGGGGTAACTCCCGCGCAGCAGCGGCGCGGTCTCGGTACCGAGGAAGCGGACGATCCGGTCACGGGTGGCCATGCCGCCGGCCCGGCGGTACATCAGCTCGTAGTGGACGCGAGCGGCCTTCAGCATCTCGACGTGCTCGGGACCGATGCGCACGGGCCCCTCACGGGAGACGTCGACGTCCTCGGGCGGGTTCTCCCATTCCCAGACCGGGATGACGGCCGGGGTGCCGGTGACCGCCTCGGCGGTGAGCAGTTGGGGCCGGGCCTGGCCGTCGGAGCGCCACAGGGCGGCGGCCCGGTCCACGAACCCGCTGAGCGGGGAGGCGTGCGGGGAGACCGGCCCGTCCGGCACCCCGAGGCCGATGTCGTCCAGCCCGACGGGCCGCCGCAGCCGGCCGCCCAGCACCTCGCAGATCAGGTCGGGGACCTGGCCGCGCGGCCGCTGCCCCTTCAACCACCTGGTCACGGCGGTGTGTTCGTAGCGAAGGGCCAGCCCGCGCGTGCGCCCCGCCTGGTTCACGTGGGCGGCGAGCCCGGCGTGGGACATGCCCGCCTCGGCGAGGAGGGCGTCGAGCAGGACATTGGGCTGCATGGGCCGCTCCCGGAGCTCTTCGGTATCAGGCTAGTGGGTGCGCGGTTCACCCGGGGTGTACCGCATCCGATTCACACAGGCTGTGCTGCACTCGATTCACACAGGGTGTACTGCACTCGATTCACACAGGGTGTGAAGTGAGTACGCGCATAAATGCGTTCCGCACTCTGCCGCACGGACCCCTGGAGGCGCTTGACTGAAGACCCTCGCCAAGAGGAGCTCGGGTCGTCGGCTCCCCCTCGTACAGTGCGACGACCCGTCACCGCGCCGCCCGTCCTGCTGTCTGCCCGACACTCCATGGCAGGCGGGCGGCGCCTTCCGGTTCCGCCGGCGCCCGGTTGGTCGCCGGGCCCCGGCGGCGGACCGGACCGGACGCGCGCCGGGCCCATCCACCGGGCCCGGCGTGCGTGGTCAGTGCCGGTCGTTGCGGAGCACCAGCAGGGCGACATCGTCGGTGAGTCTCCCGCCGGTGTGCCGCAGCAGGGCCCGCTGCACGGCGCCCGCGATCTCCTGCGACCGGCGCAGCTCGGCCGGCAGCCCGCGCCGGATGTGCAACGCACACCCGGTGGCCGGCAGCAGGAACGCGGCGCACGTGGCCAGGCTCGGCACCAGCAGCCCCGGAGTGGCCGGCTCCCAGGACACCGCGGCACCGCCCCAGGCGGCGACGCACACCCGGCGGACCCGGGTCCTCTCCCTGCGCGTGATCATCCGCAGGACTCCCCTCCGGCCGGGTCGATTGTGTCGACCGGACGGCGGCCCCCGACATGGGCCGCGGAGCTTCTCACCCGAACGAGTGAGGGGCCTGTCCGCCGGCGGACAGGCCCCTCACCAGGCCTCGAACGGGTCCGAGGACCGTACGGCTACGCGCCCCGGAGCACCGCCCCGGTCCGCTCGCCGGCGAGCGCCACCGCCGCGTCGCGCGCGGCCGTGGACTCCTCGGCGGTCAGCGTCCGGTCGGCCGCGCGGAAGCGCAGCGCGTACGCCAGGGACTTCTTGCCCTCGCCGACCTGCTCACCGGTGAAGACGTCGAACAGGCGCAGCGACTCCAGGAGTTCACCCGCGCCCTTGCGCAGCGCGGCCTCCACCGAGGACGCCGGGACGGACGCGTCCACGATCAGCGCGACGTCCTGGGTCGCCACCGGGAAGGAGGAGATCCGGGGCGCCTGGACGGCATCGCCGCCGGCCGCCGCGAGGCGGTCCAGATCGAGCTCCATCGCGCTGGTGCGGGCCGGCAGGCCCATGGCCTTGACCACGCGCGGGTGCAGCTCACCGGCGTGGCCGATGACCTGCTCCACACCGCCGACGGTGACGACCAGCTCGGCGCAGCGGCCCGGGTGCCACGGGCCGTACTGGCCCTGGCGGACGACGAGCTCGGTGCCGGCCTCGACGGCCAGCGCGCGGGCGGCCTGGACGGCGTCCGCCCAGTCGGCCGGGCGGCCCCTGCCCCACCAGCCGGCCTGCTCGCGGGCACCGGCCAGCACGACCGCGGCGTACCGCGGCTGCGCGGGCAGCGCCGCGTCCAGGGTGGCGATCTCCTCGTCGGTGGGACGCCGGTCGACGGGCAGCCGTACGGCGACACCCGGCTGGGCGGCGGCCCGGAAGACCGAACCGGTCTCGAAGAGCGCGAGGTCGTGACTGCCCCGGCTGTCGTTGCGGCGCAGTGCGCCGAGCAGACCCGGCAGCAGCGTGGTGCGCAGCGCCGGCTCCTCGTCGGAGAGCGGGTTGACCAGCTTGACGACCTGGCGGGTGGCGTCGTGCGCGGGCAGCTGGAGCTGGTCGAAGACGTCCTCGCCGAGGAACGGGTAGCTGAGCGCCTCGACGTAGCCGGCGCCGGCCAGCGCGCGTCCGACCCGGCGGTGCAGCTGCTGGCGTGCGGTCAGGCCGCGGCCGGAGGGCACCTGCGGAAGGGTCGACGGGAGGTTGCCGTAACCCTCCAGCCGGATGACCTCTTCGGCGAGGTCGTTGGGCGCGGCGAGGTCGGGCCGCCACGAGGGCAGCGTCACGACGAGCTCGTCCTGGCCGTAGACGTCGCAGCCGATCTCCTGGAGGCGGCGCACGACGGTCTCGCGGCCGTAGTCCATGCCCGCGACCCGGTCCGGGTGGTCCGCGGCCATCGCGATGGTGCGCGGCGCGCCCGGGGCGATGACCTCGGTGACGCCGGCCTCGGCGGTACCGCCCGCGAGGAGCACGAGCAGGTCGACGGTGCGCTGCGCGGCCGCGGCGGCGGCCAGCGGGTCGACGCCCCGCTCGAAGCGCTTGGAGGCCTCGGAGGAGAGCTTCATGCGGCGGGCGGTGCGCGAGATCGACACGGAGTCGAAGTGCGCGGCCTCGATGACCACGTCGGTGGTGCCGGTGACCGCGCCGGTCTCCGGGTCGGTGACGGAGTCGGCGATCTCGGTGTTGGCGCCGCCCATGACACCGGCGAGACCGATCGGCCCGCTGTTGTCGGTGATCACCAGGTCCTCGGCGTCGAGCGTGCGCTTGACGCCGTCGAGGGTGGTGAACTTCTCGCCCTGCTCGGCGCGGCGGACGCCGATGGTGCCGTCGATCCGCGAGCGGTCGTAGGCGTGCAGCGGCTGGCCCAGTTCGAGCATCACGTAGTTGGTGATGTCGACGGCGAGCGAGATCGGGCGCATGCCCGCCTTCTGCAGGCGGCGCTGGAGCCAGATCGGGGAGCGGGCCTCGGGGTCGAGACCGGTGACGGTGCGGGCGGTGAAGCGGTCGCAGCCGGCCGGGTCGTCGATCTTGACCGGGTAGCCGTACGAGTTCGGTCCGGGCACGTCGAGCAGTGCCGGGTCGCGCAGCGGCAGGCCGTAGGCGGTGGCCACCTCGCGGGCGATGCCGCGCAGGGACATGCAGTAGCCGCGGTCCGGGGTGACGTCGATGTGCAGCACCTCGTCGACGAGCTGGAGCAGCTCGACCGCGTCGGTGCCGGTCTCGTGCTCCGGCGGCAGCACGATGATGCCGTGCGTGCCGTCGTCGCCCATGCCGAGCTCCTCGCCGGAGCAGATCATGCCGTGCGAGGTCTTGCCGTACGTCTTGCGCGCGGCGATCGCGAAGTCACCGGGCAGGACGGCGCCGGGCAGGACCACGACGACCTTGTCGCCGACGGAGAAGTTCCGGGCGCCGCAGACGATCTCCTGCGGCTCCCCGGTGCCGTTGGCGGTGCCGACGTCGACGGTGCAGAACCGGATCGGCTTGCGGAAGCCCTCCAGCTCCTCGATGGTCAGCACCTGGCCGACGACGAGGGGGCCCTTGAGCCCGGCGCCGAGCTGCTCGACCGTCTCGACCTCCAGGCCGGCGTCGACGAGCTTGGCCGCGACGTCGCGACCGGATTCACCGGCGGGGAGGTCGACGTACTCCCGCAGCCACGAAAGCGGGACCCGCATCAGATCTCCATCCCGAAGGGCCGGGTGAAACGAACGTCACCCTCGACCATGTCTCGCATGTCTTCAACGTTGTGACGGAACATCAGCATCCGCTCGATGCCGAAGCCGAAGGCGAACCCGCTGTACTTCTCCGGGTCCACACCGCAGGCGGTCAGCACCTTGGGGTTGACCATGCCGCAGCCACCGAGCTCGATCCAGCCCTCGCTGGAGCAGGTGCGGCACGGCCGGTCGGGGTTGCCCACCGACTCGCCGCGGCACACGTAGCACTGCATGTCCATCTCGGCGGACGGCTCGGTGAACGGGAAGAAGTGCGGGCGCAGCCGGGTGGTGGTCTCCTCGCCGAACAGCTCCTTGACCATGTGGTCGATGGTGCCGCGCAGGTCCGCCATGGTCAGGCCCTCGTCCACGGCGAGCAGCTCGACCTGGTGGAAGACCGGGGTGTGCGTCGCGTCGAGCTCGTCGGTGCGGTACACGCGGCCCGGGCAGACAATGTAGACGGGGGGCTTGCGCTCCAGCAGCGAGCGCGCCTGCACCGGGGAGGTGTGGGTGCGCAGTACGACGCCGGACTCGTCGCCCTCGGTGCCCTCGGGCCCCTTGACGAAGAAGGTGTCCTGCATCTGGCGCGCCGGGTGGTCGGGCGTGAAGTTGAGGGCGTCGAAGTTGAACCACTCCGCCTCGACCTCGGGACCCTCCGCGACCTCGTAGCCCATGGCGACGAAGATGTCCGCGACGCGGTCCATCAGCGTGGTCAGGGGGTGGCGGGCGCCGGCGGGCGTCCGGTCGTACGGCAGCGTGACATCCACCGCCTCCTCGACCAGCACCCGCTCGTCCCGCTCGGCCTCAAGCTCCACGGTGCGGGCCCCGAAGGCCTTGTTCACGGCGCCGCGGGCCTGGCCCACACGCTTGCCCGCGTCGGCCTTGGCCTGCGGGGGCAGGGCGCCGATCTCGCGGTTGGCGAGCGCCAGGGGCGAGCGGTCGCCCATGTGCGCGGTCTTCGCCTCGCGCAGCGCGTCGAGGTCGCCGGCGGACGCGAAGGCGGCGAGCGCCTCGTCCCGCATGCGCTCGATCTCTTCCGGTTTCAGTGCCTCGACCTCGACAGGGTCGTACGACTTGTTCGGTGCCGACATCTCTTCCCGTACTTCCGATGGCTGGCTGGTGGGTCCCCGTACGACACGATCAGACCGATCGAAGCAGAGACACAAGGGTGCCAAAGGACGATTCTAAAGGTCGCTGGGGGTGAAAGGAGCCCGTGGGCCGCCCCGCGGGACCTCCGCAGGACTACTGCGTGAGATAGGCCGGGGCGCTCACGGGCAGGATGAACCGGAACTCGGCGCCGCCGCCGGGTCCGCGGCCGACCGTGATGGTGCCGCCGTGCGCCTCCACGATGCCCTTGACGATGTACAGGCCCAGGCCGGTGCCGCCGCGCTTGCTCCCCCGCCAGAAGCGGGTGAAGACGCGGGCCATCGACTCCTCGGGAATTCCGGGGCCTTCGTCGGACACAGTGACTGCGGTTCCCTTCTCATGCGGCGATACCCCGATGGTGACCGTTCCTTCGCCGTGGCGCACCGCATTTTCGAGGAGGTTGCCGAGGATCTGGTCGATCTTGTCCGGGTCGGCCCACAGGTCGGGCAGCGGCCGGCTGACGCTGACGAGGAAGCGCTCGGGTTCCTGGCCGTTCGCGGTGAGCGCCTGTACGTGCCGGCCTACCGCGGTGGCGATGTCGACCGGCTGGCGGCGCACCTCCAGCCGGCCGGAGTCGATGCGCGAGATGTCGAGGAGCTCCGCGATGAGGCGGGTGACCCGGTTGGCGTCGGCGTCGACGGTCTCCAGCATCAGCCGCTTCTGGTCGTCCGTGAACCGTTCCCACTTGGCGAGCAGGGTCGCGGTGAACCCCTTGACGGAGGTCAGCGGGGAGCGCAGCTCGTGGGCGACGGTGGCGATCAGCTCGGCGTGGCTGCGCTCGGTGCGGCGGCGGGCCTCGGTGCCGCGCAGGGTGACCACGAGTCGGCGCACGGGGCCGGTGGGGTGGGTACGGATGTAGCTCGCGGAGACGAGCACCTCGCGGCCGCCGGGGAGCAGCAGGTTCCGCTCGGGCTGCCCGCGGCGGGTGGCGAGCCCCCCGTACGGGTCCGTCAGCGCCCACCAGCGACGGCCTTCGAGGTCCTCCAGCGGAAGTGCCCGGTCGATGGGGGCGCCGAGCGCCCGCTCCGGTGCGAGCCGGGTGATCCGGGCGGCGGCCGCGTTGAAGCAGATCACCCGGCCCCTGTCGTCGGCTACGACGAGCCCGTCGGGCAGGCTGTCGGGGTCCACCGCGAAGCCGAGGCCGCCGCCCGGGGCCTCGCCGGCCGCCCGGTCCGCCCGGTCCGCCCGGTCGGTCCGGACCGGCGGCCGGGCGCCGCGCGCACGGCCCGAGTCCACCGCCTGCGGCGGTACGCCGCACAGCCCGTCGACGGCCGCGGCCGGGGGTTCGGGGGCGTCCCGGAACCGCTCCTCGGCCGCGTCAGCGGCTCCGGGTGAGCTGTTCGTACCGACGATCATGTCCCCGTACCCCACATTTCCGAGTAGCGCAGTGGGCCCCTCCGGGCCGCCACACTACTAGCTGGGGGTCACGGAGCGGCACCCTCCGGGCGCCCGCTGTGCACGCGCGGATGCGTAGAGGCACACGGCGGCGGCCGTCGCAAGGTTCAGACTCTCCGCCTTCCCGTGGATCGGGACCCGCACGACGGCGTCCGCGAGGGCCCTGGTCTCCTCCGGCAGGCCCCAGGCCTCGTTGCCGAAGACCCAGGCGGAGGGGCCGCCCATGGTGCCCGCGTCCAGCTCGGCGTCGAGGTCGTCCTCGCCGGCTCCGTCGGCCGCCAGGATCCGTACGCCGGCCGCGCGCAGCCCCTCGACGGCCTGCTCCACCGGGACGCCGACGGCGACCGGGAGGTGGAAGAGGGAGCCCACGGAGGCCCGTACGGACTTGGGGTTGTACAGGTCCACGGAGGCGTCGGTCAGCACCACCGCGTCGGCGCCGGCGGCGTCCGCGCAACGCAGCACCGTACCCGCGTTGCCGGGGTCGCGGACGTGCGCGAGGACCGCGACGAGCTTGGGCCCGGCCGCGAGGATCTCCTCGAAGGGCGAGTCGAGGAACTGGCAGACGCCGACGAGGCCCTGCGGGGTGACGGTCTGGGAGACCTCGGCGAGCACCTCGTCACCGGCGTAGTGGACGCGGGCGCCCGCGGCCAGGGCCGCGCCGATGATCTCGGAGTAGCGCTCGGCGGCCTCGACCGTGGCGAACAGCTCGATCAGGGTGGAGGCACCCGTGGGGCCGCGGTGCTCGACGGCCTCGCGGACCGCCTGGGGGCCCTCGGCGATGAACCGCCGCTCCTTGGTGCGGAAGTTGCGCCGCGCCAGTCGCCTGGCGGCGGCCACCCGCGGGGATCGGGGGGAGATCAGCTCGGCGGGGGTACCCATGGTCTCTGCGGTTCTCTCTCGGGGTGCCGGAGCGCGCGCGGACGGGGCCGGCGCGGGAACGGACGTGGTGCGGGGCGAAAGCACACGGACCCGCAGGCGAATGCCTGCGGGTCCGTGGGGGCCGGCTGCGTGATCGCGGGCCGGCCAGGGCGTGTTTCGAAAGTAGCGCCGTCCGCCCGGAGGGCGGGCCCCGCGGCGTCTGGTGCGTGCGATCGCAAGGCGGAGGGTCGTCCTCGTACTGGGCGTACTTGGACGATCCCGACAACGCGGCGAGCGTGCGTACCAGGCGTCGTGGGGCAGGCGGGACTTTCGAAACACGCCCTAGCCCTTAGGCAGCGGCCTTGGGGGCGTTGACGTCGGCCGGAAGCGCCTTCTGCGCGACCTCGACGAGCGCGGCGAACGCGTTGGCGTCGTTGACGGCCAGCTCCGCGAGGATCTTGCGGTCCACCTCGATGTTGGCGGCCTTCAGACCCTGGATGAGGCGGTTGTACGTCATGCCGTTCTGGCGGGCAGCGGCGTTGATGCGCTGGATCCACAGCTGACGGAAGTCGCCCTTGCGCTTCTTGCGGTCGTTGAAGTTGTAGACCAGCGAGTGGGTGACCTGCTCCTTGGCCTTGCGGTACAGGCGCGAACGCTGACCGCGGTAGCCGGAGGCCGCCTCGAGGATCGCCCGGCGCTTCTTGTGGGCGTTTACTGCCCGCTTGACGCGTGCCACTTTTTACTCCTTGTAGCGGGGCCGTGGGTGTCTTCACACGACCCGGAAATTCGATGGGGTCCCGGTCTCGACATGCATCCGCTCCCGGCAGGGGGAGCGGTGGATGTCAGATGCCGAGAAGCTTCTTGATCTTCGCGGCGTCGCCGGGAGCCATCTCCGCGTTGCCGGTGAGGCGGCGGGTGACACGGGACGACTTGTGCTCGAGCAGGTGGCGCTTGCCGGCGCGCTCGCGGAGCACCTTGCCGGAGCCGGTGACCTTGAAGCGCTTCTTGGTACCGCTGTGCGTCTTGTTCTTCGGCATGGCGCCGTTATCTCCTCGTCGGTGGCGCTCCCGCGCCGGTCCGGACCGGACCGGCTGGTGGGAGCGTCATGGTGTGTAGGTGATTCGAGACAGGTGCCTCGGAATCAGGCCTCGGCGTTCGCCTCGCCGGCGTCGGCCTCGGTGACCTTGGCATCCGTGGCGTCCGTCGCCTCGACCGGGGCGGCCTCCTTGGAAGGAGTCGCCTCGTCGGCAGCGGCGGCACCCTGGCGCTCGGCCTTGCGGGCGGCCTGCGCCTCGCGGGCTTCGGCCATCGCCTCGGTCTTCTTCTTGTGCGGACCGAGGACCATGATCATGTTTCGGCCGTCCTGCTTCGGGTTCGACTCGATGAAGCCGAGCTCCTCGACGTCCGAAGCGAGACGCTGCAGCAGTCGGTAGCCCAGTTCCGGCCGGGACTGCTCGCGACCACGGAACATGATCGTGATCTTGACCTTGTCGCCCTGCTTGAGGAACCGAACGACGTGACCCTTCTTGGTGTCATAGTCGTGCGGGTCGATCTTCGGCCGGAGCTTCATTTCCTTGATGACCGTGTGCGCCTGGTTCTTGCGCGCCTCACGGGCCTTCATGGCCGACTCGTACTTGAACTTGCCGTAGTCCATGAGCTTGCAGACCGGCGGGCGTGCGGACGCCGCGACCTCGACCAGGTCGAGGTCGTACTCCTGCGCGAGCTCAAGCGCCTTGGCAAGCGGCACGATGCCGACCTGCTCGCCGCTGGGACCGACGAGTCGTACCTCGGGAACGCGAATCCGGTCGTTGATGCGGGGCTCGGTGCTGATGGATCCTCCTCGGTAGCACCACACGACTGCCTGGCAGACAGCCGCTGACGTGTATTTCCGTCAGACCGACCACAGCGGGAGAATGAAAAAAGCCCCGCCGGGCACAGGCAGGGGCTCCAAAACGACCGGAGCACCGCCGCATGCGAGACGCGGGGCGCAAACTCGGGCGGCTTTCCATCGTCCGTACGGAACGATGGATGCCGCCTGACCGGTGACCCGCCGCCCCGGAAGGCGGTCAGGTGGGAGAACGGAGCCTCCACTTGTGGGCCGGACACCACAGCATCCGGCCGGTCGATGTACATACTAGCACCCGCGTTGCAAGCCCGCCGCACGGCATATCGTGGGGCGCATGACTGACGCGACACCCTCCACCCCCACCGATTCCGCTGCCGACGGCGCGCCCGACTACGACGCCATGACCCGCGACATCGCGGACGTGCCCGCCGTCGAGGTGATCACCACGGTGGCCGTGCACCTGCTGAGCGCCGCGGCGGTCAACCTGGGTCTGGACAAGCCGGACTCCGAGCACAAGGACCTCGACGAGGCCCGCAAGCTGATCACGGCCCTCGCCGGTCTGGTCACCGCGAGCGCCACCGAGATCAGCTCCTTCCACGCCGCCCCGCTGCGCGACGGCCTGAAGTCGCTGCAGCTGGCCTTCCGTGAGGCCTCGATCGTCCCGGACGAGCCGGGCCAGGGCCCGGGCGAGAAGTTCACCGGCCCGGTCTTCGGCTGATCCCCGGCCGGTCTCGTACCGCGCACGACGTAAGGAGGGGCGGGCCGTGATCCACGGCCCGCCCCTCCTTACGTCGTTCAGCGGGTGAAGAGCGGCTCGCCGGGCGGGACCGGGGCGTCCGCCGGCAGCAGCGCCAGGTTCAGGCCGCGCACCAGGCGGGCCCGCAGGGTGGTGTCCGCCGCCAGGGCCTCCGCGACGCGGCGGGCCGCGGCCGGCGTCCGCGCGTCGGCGGCCAGCACGATCGCGAGGATGCCGTCGGCGTCCGCCCCGCCCGGGCCCAGGTGGGCGCGCAGTACGGCCGGCTCGCCGGACACGACGGCCCGTACGGCCTCCCGCACGGCGGGGTCGGCCAGCGGGTCGGTGTCCGTGCGGCCCTCGGCGAGTGCGAGCAGCGCGGGACCGGTCAGCTGGTAGGCGACCGGGCCGGCCAGGTCCAGCACCACGGTGTCGGCCTTCTCGTGCGCGGCGGCCGCCAGGGCCTGGTGCAGCGGGACGGCCACCGGCCGGGCGGCCGGGTCCCAGAGCGCGAGCGAGGCGATCGAGGTGAAGGCGGGCAGGGCCCGGCGGTCGCCCGCCCGCAGGGTCGGGACGGCCATGTCGCTGGTCTTCTCCCGCTGGAGGCCGGTCTCCGGGTCGGTCTCCACCTCGCCGAGCATCGCGACCACCGGGACCAGCAGCCGGGCGCCCTTGAGCGCGGCCAGGACCCGCGGCTCCTGGGTGCGGTCCTCGGCCCACGCGGCCAGGGCCGCGGTCAGCTCGGGATCGGCGGAGCCGTCGTCGTCGGAGAAGCCCGGGTCGGGAATGTTCTTGTTCGCCATGTTCGCCACAGTTACCCGACCCTACTGTGCCGGGTGCGCGTCGCCGCCCCGGGTACCCCGTCGCGGCCGCCGGGCCAGTACGGCGGCCAGGCCGAGCAGCGCCGCTCCCGCGACCGCGGCGGCCGGGGCGCCGAGCCGGGCGGACCGCTCGGGCGGGCGGACCGGCTCGGGACCCGGGCCGAAGTACGTGCTCCCGGCCGCGGCCGGGACGGGCACCGCGGCCTCCGGCCGCATGGCCTGCGCGACCTGCAGGGCGGCGGCGGGATCCACCATGCCGTGGCCGCGGGCGTCGTCACGGCCGCCCGCCGGGGAGTCCGAGGCGGTGTCCTCCAGCAGCTTCTTGACCTGCGCCGGGGACAGGTCGGGGTGCGCGGCCTTGACGAGGGCCACCGCTCCGGAGACGAAGGCCGCCGCGGCGCTGGTGCCCCAGCCCTCGTAGTAGGAGCGGTCGGGGTCGGCGATGACGACGTCGACGCCGGGGGCGCTCACGGTGGCGTACCAGTTGCGCGTGGAGAACCTGGCCTTCCGGCCGCGACGGTCGACGGCCGTCACGGCGATGACCCCCGGATAGGCGGCCGGGTAGGAGACACGGTCGCCCGACTCGCCGCCGTTGCCCGCCGAGGCGACGACGACCACGCCCTTGGCGAGGGCGTACTGCACCGCCTCGTCCTCGCCCGCCTCGTGGTGGGCGGAGTCGCTGTCGTCGCCGAGGGACAGGTTGATGACGTCGGCTCCGTGGTCCACGGCCCATCGGATGCCTTCGGCCAGCGCGCCGCCCTTGCTCTCGCGGGCCTTCGCGCGGCCCGGGTCCGCTTCTTCGAGGATCACCCGCACCGGCAGGATCCGTGCCTGGGGGGCGATGCCGAGGACGCCCTGGCTCCGGCTGGGACCGTGGCCGTGCCCGGCGATGATGCTCGCCATGGCCGTCCCGTGGCGGGCCCAGGCGCGGTCGCCGGGGCCGGCGCCCATGCCGATGAGGTCGGTGCCGGCGAGGACCTGCCCGGACAGGTCCGGGTGGGAGTCGTCGACGCCGGTGTCGAGGACGGCGACGGTCACGCCGTCGCCGCGAGTGGTTCCCCAGGCCTCCTCGGCGCGCAGGGCCAGAAGTCCCCACTGGCGGTCGCGGACGGCGTCCGCGGCTGCCGGGGCGGCGGTGGCGGTCACGAGCAGCGCGACGGCGGCGAGCACGGCCGCGCCACGGGCGGGGGTCCGTGCGGGGGCGCGGGTCATCGTGGGGCCTTCGGGGCGGGAGTGGCGCGCGCGGTGGCGTCCGTTGCGGACGGTACGGCGAGGGTCGCCAGGCCGTCCCCGAGGCGTTCGGCGAGGGCCTTGGCCTCGTGGCCGAGGCCGGCCTGCGCGGCCGCGCTCGTGGCGTCCTTCTTGACGAGGTCCTCGGCGGGGCGGGGGGCGTCCTGGGTGCGGCCGTCGGCGAAGGCGGAGACCGCGTAGACGACGACGGGGGCCTCGCTGCGTACGGAGGCCGCCCAGGCGGCCCGCTGGGTGTCGTCGAACCCGTGGGCGGGCGGGGCGGTGAGCCGGCCGTCGAGCGTCTTCATCGTGGGCGCGTCGGCGGGGGTGAAGACCATGCCGACGGCGATCAGGGAGCTGCGGGTGGCGTCGGTGTAGGTGGCGCGGAGCACGCGGGTGCAGCCGGTGGGGGCCAGCAGGGCCTGCCAGTCCGGGGCGAGGGCGGCCGGGCAGTCGGCGTCGGGGGCGAGCGCGATGCGGGTCCAGGTGCGGTGGGCGCCGCCGGGGCCGGCCACGGGGCCGGTGAGGACGGGCGGGAGGAGGCTGTCGACCTGGGCCGAGCGCCAGAGCGAGCCGGCCTTGCGGTGGGCGGCGTCCGCGGTCAGGGGGCGTTGCGCGGCGCGGTGTTCGGCCCAGGTGGTGACGGCGGCGCCGCCGAGGAGGCCGCCGCCGAGGATGAGGCACAGGGTGGCGGCCGCGACGCGGCCGGGGTGGCGGCGCGGTGGTGCGAGTTCGGGCCGGGGCGGCGGGGACCAGGGATCGGGCTCGCCCGGGATCGTGGTCCGCGGTGTCGTCGTGGTCATCCGGCGGCTCCGCCCCCCGTTCCGTACGGCTGCCTGTCCGTACTCTACGTGGTCCCCGGGAAGGCCCTGCCGAGACGGCCGCCCCGCCGGTCCCGGCGGGGCGGGGCGGCGCGGGCTGGGGCGGGGCCGAGGGAGCCTTGGCGGGGCCGAGCGGGGTCGGAAGCGGGGGTCTCTGCTAGGGCCGGGCCTCGGCGGGGCCGGGCAGAGTGGAAGGGGGGTCGGTGCCGGGGCCGGGGTGGGATGTCGTCCGGGACTGCATGATTTATGGCGCCTCGGCCGGGCCTGCCCGTACGGGCTCCCAACGCGCCAACACATCACGTTTTACGTCCCGGCCAACACCCCACCCCGTCCCCACCCCCGCCTCTGCAAGCCCCCGCAGCGACCCCTTCCGCCACCGGCCCCCTCTCAGCCCCCGCCGCCCCCCTCTCAGCCCCGACCGGCTCCCACTCAGCCCCCGCCGGCGTTTGAGGCGCGGGGGTCGGGGCGGAGCGCCAGGTCTTGATCCGCACCGACTTCCCGGCCCCTACCGACCCCCTCGGCCTCCGCCGGTTCCCTTCCAACTCCACCGACTTCAGCCCCGCCGGCTGGATTTCAGCCCCGCCGGCGTTTGAGGCGCGGGGTCCGGGGCGGAGCCTCGGGGGGAGACCGCCCGACCCCTACCCACCGGTACAGACCTCTGGCAAGCTGCCGCCCATGAACTCCCCCGCCGCCGACCGTGCCCGGTACGACCGGGCGACCGCGCACCTGGACGCGCCGCTGGCCATCGTGGATCTCGATGCCTTCGACGCCAACGCCGACGACCTCGTGCGCCGGGCCGGCGGCAAACCGGTCAGGGTCGCCAGCAAGTCCGTCCGGTGCCGCGCCCTGCTGGAACGGGTCCTGGCCCGGCCCGGGTTCGCCGGGATCATGTCGTACACGCTCGCCGAGTCGCTGTGGCTGGCCCGCTCCGGGTTCGAGGACGTGCTCCTCGCCTACCCCTCCGCCGACCGGGCCGGCTTCGCGGAGCTGGCCGGCGACGCCAAGCTGGCCGGCGCCGTGACCGTGCTGGTGGACGACCCCGCGCAGCTGGAGCTGATCGACGCGGCCCGTGACGGCGGCGCGGAGGAGATCCGGGTCTGCCTGGAGCTGGACACCGCCCTGCACCTGCTGGGCGGCCGGATCCGGGTGGGGGCGCGCCGCTCTCCGCTGCGCGAGCCCGCGCAACTGGCCGCGCTGGCCCGTACGGTCGCCGCCCGGCCCGGGTTCCGGGTCGTGGGGCTGATGGCGTACGAGGGCCACGTCGCCGGGGTCGGGGACGCGCTGGCGGGGCGCCCGCTGCGGTCCCGGGCCATCCGGCTGATGCAGGGCGCGGCCCGCAGGGAGCTGGCGGCGCGGCGGGCGGAGGTGGTGGCGGCCGTGCGGGCCGTCGTACCGGACCTGGAGTTCGTCAACGGCGGCGGTACGGGCAGCGTGCAGCAGACCGCGGCCGAGGACGCGGTGACGGAGATCGCCGCCGGGTCGGGGCTGTACGTGCCGCGGCTCTTCGACAACTACACCTCGTTCCAGGGGCGTCCGGCGGCGCTGTTCGCCCAGCCGGTGGTGCGCAGGCCCGGTGTCGGCGTGGTGACGGTGCTCGGCGGGGGCTATCCGGCCTCCGGTGCGCCCGGCCCGGACCGGCTGCCGGTGCCGTACCTGCCGCAGGGGCTGCGTTACGACCCGCAGGAAGGTGCCGGCGAGGTGCAGACCCCGCTGCTGGGGAGCCCGGCCGACGACCTGCTGATCGGCGACCGGGTCTGGTTCCGCCATGCCAAGGCGGGGGAACTGTGCGAACGGTTCGACACCCTGCACCTCGTCGAGGGCGACCGGGTCACGGCCGGCGTGCCGACGTACCGGGGTGAGGGCCGCACCTTCCTCTAGGGCCTGTATTGAGTTGCCCCGCACTTCGCCGGTCTGGCACACGGTGTCCGTCTGGTCCGGTACGACGGTGCTGTCGCCGCGGCGGACCGGGCCGGCCGTGCCGTCGTGGCCGATGTGGCCGGGCAGCGGGGTGCCGGGGCGGGCGAGGGCTCCGCACGCGTCGGTGAGGGCATCGGCCGCGGCGAGCGCCTGGAGGCGGCGGGCGGGTGGTGGCGCGTGGGGACACGGGGGAACGCTCCTTGGCGGTGCAGGCGTCCCGGGCGGGCGTCACGGGCGGTGGAGCACGACAGCCGGGCGTCGCGCTGACGCCCGGCTGTCGGGTGGGGGGTGCTGGGGTGCGTGTCTAGAGGGGGGTGACGTACGCGCCGGAGATGCCGCCGTCGACGAGGAAGTCGGTGGCGTTGATGAAGGAGGAGTCGTCGCTGGCGAGGAAGGCCACGGCGGCGGCGATCTCGGTGGGCTCCGCGAACCGGCCCAGCGGGATGTGCACGAGCCGGCGGGCGGCACGCTCGGGATCCTTGGCGAACAGCTCCTGGAGAAGCGGGGTGTTGACGGGCCCGGGGCACAGGGCGTTGACGCGGATGCCCTCGCGGGCGAACTGGACGCCGAGCTCGCGGGACATGGCGAGGACGCCGCCCTTGGAGGCGGTGTAGGAGATCTGGGAGGTGGCGGCGCCCATGATGGCGACGAAGGAGGCGGTGTTGATGATGGATCCGCGGCCCTGGCGCTGCATGTAGGGCAGGGCTGCCTTGCAGCAGAGGTAGACGGAGGTCAGGTTGACGTCCTGGACGCGGCGCCACGCGTCGAGCCCGGTGGTGAGGATGGAGTCGTCGTCCGGGGGCGAGATGCCCGCGTTGTTGAAGGCGATGTCGACGGAGCCGTAGGTGTCGAACGCCGTCTTGAAGAGGGCGTCGACGTCCTCCTTGTCGGTGACGTCGACCTTGACGAAGAGGCCTCCGACCTCCTCGGCGGCGGCCTTTCCGGCCGTCTCGTCGATGTCGGCGCAGACGACGTTGGCGCCCTCTGAGGCGAGGCGGCGGGCGGTGGCGAGGCCGATGCCGCTGCCGGCTCCCGTGATGACGGCGGTGCGGCCGACGAGGCGGCGGCAGATGATCTCGGTGGGCTCTACGGACATGTGGTTCAGGCCTCCGTGCTGATGAAGACGTTCTTGGTCTCGGTGAAAGCGGTGAGGGCGTCGGGTCCGAGCTCGCGGCCGAGTCCGGACTGCTTGTAGCCGCCGAAGGGGGTCCAGTAGCGGACGCTGCTGTGGGAGTTGACGGACAGGTTGCCGGCGGCGACGGCGCGCGAGACGCGCAGGGCGCGGCCGATGTCCCGGGTCCACAGGGAGCCGGAGAGGCCGTATTCGGTGGCGTTGGCCAGGCGTACGGCGTCCTCCTCGTCCTCGAAGGGCAGGACGACGGCGACGGGGCCGAAGACCTCCTCGGCGGCGACGGGCGCGGTGGGGGCGACGTCGGTGACGAGGGTCGGCGGGTACCAGAAGCCGGGGCCTTCGGGGGCGGTGCCGCGGAGGGTGGTGAGGTCGTCGGTGACGAAGGACCGTACGCGGTCCAGCTGGGTCCGGGAGATCAGCGGGCCCATGTGCGTCTTCTCGTCGAGCGGGTCGCCGACGGCGACGGCCTCGATACCGGGGGCGACGAGGTCGAGGAAGCGGTCGTAGGCGGAGCGCTGGACGAGGATGCGGGTGCGGGCGCAGCAGTCCTGGCCGGTGTTGTCGAGGAAGGCCATGGGGGCGGCGGCCGCGGCGGCTTCCAGGTCGGCGTCGGCGAAGACGATGTTGGGGCTCTTGCCGCCGAGTTCGAGGGTGACGCGCTTCACCCGGTCGGCGCACTTGGCCATGATCTGCTTGCCGACGCGCGTGGAGCCGGTGAAGACGATCTTCGCGACGCCGGGGTGTTCGACGATTGCGTCGCCGGCGGTGTCCCCGCGGCCGGGGAGCACCTGGAAGAGGTGTTCGGGGATCCCGGCTTCGAGGGCGAGTTCGGCGAGGCGCAGTGCGGTGAGGGGGGTGGTCTCGGCGGGCTTGAGGATGACGGCGTTGCCTGCGGCGAGTGCCGGGGCGAGGCCCCAGGCGGCGATCGGCATGGGGAAGTTCCAGGGGGCGATCACGCCGATGACGCCGAGGGGTTCGAGGAAGGTGACGTCGATGCCGCCGGCGACGGGGATCTGGCGGCCGGAGAGCCGTTCCACTCCCCCGGCGGCGAAGTCGAGGAGGTCGCGTACGTTGCCGGCCTCCCAGCGGGCGTTGCCGATGGTGTGGCCGGCTTCGCGGACCTCCAGCAGGGCCAGTTCCTCGATGTGCCCGTCGACGACCGCGGCGAAGCGGCGCAGCAGGCGGGCCCGGTCGGCGGGGGCGGCCGCCGCCCAGGCGCGCTGGGCCGCGGTGGCCCGGGTGACGGCGGCGTCGACGTCGTCCCGTGTGGCGGCCGGGACGACGGCGACGAGTTCCTCGGTGGCCGGATTCAGCACTTCCAGCGCATCGGACACGTGGTGCCTCACAGTTTCGGTTCGGTGGCGTGGGTGACTACAGGCGTTCGAAGGAGCGGCGCAGCTCCCAGTCGGTCACCGCGGAGTCGTAGGCGTCGAGTTCCACGCGGGCCATGTTCCGGTAGTGGGCGACGACCTCGGGACCGAAGGCGGCCTTGGCGATCTCGCTGTTCTCCCAGAGTTCGGCGGCCTCGCGCAGGGTGGCGGGAACGTGTGCGTAGTCGCCGGTGTAGGCGTTGCCGGTGCAGATCGGCGGCAGTTCCAGGCGGTTCTCGATGCCGTAGAGCCCGGCCGCGACCAGGCCGGCGACGGCGAGGTAGGGGTTGACGTCGCCGCCGGGGAGGCGGTTCTCGAAGCGCATGGAGCGGCCGTGACCGACCACGCGCAGGGCGCAGGTGCGGTTGTCGAGGCCCCAGGCGACGGCGGTCGGTGCGAAGGATCCCGGCCGGAAACGCTTGTACGAGTTGACGTTCGGGGCGTAGAGAAGGGAGAAGTCGCGCAGCGCGGCGAGCTGGCCGGCCAGGAAGTGGCGCATCACGGGGGACATGCCGTGTTCCTCGTGGTCCTCTCCGGCCATCACGTTGCGTCCGTCGGTGTCGGTGAGCGAGAGGTGGATGTGACAGGAGTTGCCCTCGCGCTCGTCGTACTTGGCCATGAAGGTGAGCGAGACGCCTTCCTGGGCGGCGATCTCCTTGGCGCCGGTCTTGTAGACGGAGTGCTGGTCGCAGGTGGTGAGCGCCTCGTCGTAGCGGAAGGCGATCTCGTGCTGGCCGAGGTTGCACTCGCCCTTGGCCGACTCGACGGTCAGGCCGGCGGCCTGCATCTCGTTGCGGATCCGGCGCAGCAGGGGTTCGATGCGGCCGGTCCCGAGGACCGAGTAGTCGATGTTGTACTGGTTGGCGGGGGTCAGGCCGCGGTAGCCCGCGTTCCAGGCCTGTTCGTAGGTGTCCTGGAAGACCATGAACTCCAGCTCGGTGCCGACCATCGCGGTGTATCCGTGCTCGGCGAGGCGTTCCAGCTGGCGGCGCAGGATCTGCCGGGGGGCGGCCACGACGGGGGTGTCGTCGTTCCAGGCCAGGTCGGCCAGGATGAAGGCGCTGCCGGGGTTCCAGGGGATGCGGCGCAGGGTGGCGGTGTCGGGGCGCATGGCGAAGTCGCCGTAGCCCCGGTCCCAGGAGGACATCTCGTACCCGTCGACGGTGTTCATGTCGGTGTCGACGGCGAGGAGGTAGTTGCAGCCCTCGGTGCCGTGCGCGAGGACCTCGTCCAGGAAGAACTGTGCGGCGAACCGCTTGCCCTGGAGCCGCCCCTGCATGTCGGGGAAGGCCAGGACGACTGTGTCGATCTCACCGCTGGCGACGAGGGCGCGGAGCTCCTCGGGCGCGAGCGGCGGCTTGCGGTCTACCACGGGAATCTCTCCTTCGGTGAGCCGAGGAGGCCTAAGGTATTAAATAGAACCATTGCTTGGGAAGGGGAGGAGCCGAGATGACCGATACGGCGAGTGAAGGCGACGCCGCCCGGCGCCTGAACCCGGTGCTGCGCCAGGTGCGGGCGGGCAACGGGTTCGAGGAGGCGCTGGAGCAGATCCTCCAGGTGGTCCGCCTGGGTCTGGTGCCCGGCGGCGAACGGCTGCCGCCCGAGCGCGAGCTGGCGGAGCGGATGGGGATCAGCCGGGTCACCCTGCGCGAGGTCCTGAAGGTGCTGCAGGACCAGGGGCTGGTGGAGGCACGGCGCGGGCGGTACGGCGGAACGTTCGTACTCCCCCGCCCCGACACCCCGGCCGGCGGCACCGAGGAGGAGCTGCGCAGGCGGGTGGCGGGCGTGGACATCGAGGACGTCCTGCGCTTCCGCGAGGTGCTGGAGGTGGGGGCGGCCGGACTGTGCGCCTCGCAGGGACTGACCGAGGAGGGCACCGAGCGGCTGCTGGCCGCACTGGGGGCCACCCACGACGCCCCGCTCGCCGACTACCGCCGCCGGGACACGCTGTTCCACCTCACCCTGTGCGAGCTCGCCGGATCCGCCACCCTGACCGCCCAGTACGCCGCGGTCCGGGCCACCGTCAACGACCTGCTCGACTGCATACCGCTGCTGGTCCGGAACCTGGAGCACTCCCAGCAGCAGCACACCGCGCTGGTGGAGTCGGTGCTGGAGCGGGACGCGGCCGGGGCGCGCGAGACCATGCGCGAGCACTGCTGCGGCACAGCGGCGCTGCTGCGCGGATTCCTCGCCTGAGGCGGACGGGGACGGGGGGCCGGGGGGTGTCCGAGAGGTTTTCGTAACTTCTGTTTTACGCAGAGGTCTTGCGCGCTCCGCTCCCCTGGGACAAAGGTACGCCCCACAACCATTGCCCTCAGGCAGGAGCGCACGATGGCCGACGACATCGAGGCACGGCTGACAGCCGCACCCTCACCCACCACCTCACCCGCCGCCGGCGGCGACGGCCCGGACGACTACCTGGAGCGCCGCACCCTGCGCCGCGGCAGCGCCGGCTGGCTGCTCCTGACCGGACTCGGCGTCGCCTACGTCGTCTCCGGGGACTTCTCCGGCTGGAACGTCGGCCTCGACAAGGGCGGCTTCGGCGGTCTCGCCATCGCCACCGTCCTCATGGGTGCCATGTACGCGTGCCTGGTGTTCTCCCTCGCCGAACTCTCCACCATCCTGCCGACCGCGGGCGGCGGCTACGGCTTCGCCCGCCGCGCGCTGGGTCCCTGGGGCGGCTTCCTCACCGGCACCGCCATCCTCATCGAGTACATCCTGGCCCCGGCGGCGATCGTCATCTTCATCGGCGACTACGTGGAGTCCCTCGGCCTCTTCGGCCTGACCTCCAGCTGGCCCGTCTACCTCGGCTGCTTCGTGATCTTCATCGGGGTGCACCTGTGGGGCGTCGGCGAAGCCCTGCGCTTCAGCCTCGTCGTCACCGCCGTCGCCGTCGCCGCCCTGCTGATCTTCGCGGTGGGCGCCTTCACGGAGTTCAGCGCCGACGGGCTGAACGACATCCCGGTCGACCCGAACGCCTTCGGCTCGAACTCCTGGCTGCCACTGGGCGTCCTCGGCATCTGGGCCGCCTTCCCCTTCGGCATGTGGTTCTTCCTCGGCGTGGAAGGCGTACCGCTGGCGGCCGAGGAGGCCAAGGACCCGGTCCGCTCCATGCCGAAGGCCCTGTCGATCTCCATGGGCATCCTCGCCCTGCTGGCCCTGATCACCTTCTTCGCCGCGACCGGAGCGCAGGGCGCCGACGCCGTCAAGACGGCCGGCAACCCGCTGGTCGTCGCGCTGGAGGGGGACGGCGGCCCGACCGCGCTGAGCCGGTTCGTGAACTACGCGGGACTGGCCGGCCTCGTCGCCTCCTTCTTCTCGCTCATCTACGCGGGCTCCCGCCAGCTCTTCGCCCTCTCGCGCGCCGGCTACCTGCCCCGCTTCCTCTCGCTCACCTCGAAGCGCAAGGCCCCGTACCTGGGCCTGATCATCCCCGGCGCGATCGGCTTCGCCCTGGCCGCCTCCACCGGCAACGGCGCCCGCATGCTCAACATCGCGGTCTTCGGCGCCACCATCTCCTACGCCCTCATGGCGCTCTCCCACATCGTGCTGCGCCGCCGGGAGCCGCAGCTGGAGCGCCCTTACCGCACCCCGGGCGGCATCCTGACCTCCTCGGTGGCCTTCGCCCTCGCCCTTTCGGCCCTGGTCGCCACCTTCCTGGTGGACAAGGACGCGGCGTTCATCGCGCTGGCCGTCTACGCCGTCGCCCTGGCCTACTTCGCCTTCCACAGCCGCCACCACCTCGTGGCCTCGGCACCCGAGGAGGAGTTCGCGGCCCTCGCCGAAGCCGAGGCGGAACTGGCCCGCGACTGAAACCCTGTCACCGTCCGTCCCCACCCCTTCCGGAGGTACTGAACGTGCCCAGGCCGCTCATCGGCATCACCACCTACGTCGAGGAATCCACCCGCTACGGCGTGTGGGACCTCCCGGCGTCCCTCGTACCGACCGGGTACCACGAACTCGTCCAGGCGGCGGGCGGCGCGGCCGTGCTGCTGCCCCCGGACGAGCCCGGTGCGGCGGCGGAGGTGCTGAGCAGGGTGGACGGCCTGGTCGTCGCGGGCGGCCCGGACGTGGACCCGGTCCACTACGGCGCCGCGCGCGACCCCCGTACGGGTGCCCCCGCGACGGTCCGCGACCAGTGGGAGCTGGCCCTCATCGACGCCGCGCTGGAGGCGGGCGTGCCCGTGCTCGGCATCTGCCGGGGCATGCAGGCGCTGAACGTGGCCCTGGGCGGCACCCTGATCCAGCACATCGACGGCCACGTCGACACCCCGGGCGTCATGTCCTGGCACCCGGTCCGCCCGGTCCCGGGCACCCGGTACGCGGACCTGGTCCCGGAGGAGGCACAGGTCCCGACCTACCACCACCAGGCGGTCGAGAGCCTGGGCCGCGGCCTGGTCGTCTCCGCCCACGCGCTCGACGGCACGGTGGAGGCGATCGAGATCCCCGACCCGGCGCGCTGGGTGCTGGGCGTCCAGTGGCACCCGGAGCGGGACAAGGACACCCGGGTCATGGCCTCCCTGATCGAGGCGGCCACGGCACGCAGCGCGGTGCCGGTGGCCTGACCCGCCGCACTGCGGACCGCCGCCCCCGCCCCCGCCCCGCGGAGGGGTCCGGGGGCGGCCCCGTACCGCCCGAATGGCCCCGGGGCCCGCACCCGCGCACGCTTGACGGGTGAGCACCGACGCGCACAGCACGCCGAAGGGGCCGGTGGCAGGGTTCCTCGACAATCCGGTCGTGGGCATGGCGCCGTGGATCATCTTCTCGCTGCTGGTCGGCCCCGGACGGTTCGAACTCGCCGTCGGGCTGGCCCTGGCCGCGGCGGTCGCCCTGATCGCGCTGACCCACCTGGTCCACCGCGGCAGCTCCTGGAAGCTGCTGGAACTGGCCGACGTGGTCTTCTTCGCGTCGATGGCCGTCATCGGAGCACTCGTCGACGACGGGACCCTGAACTGGCTGGAGACGTACGCGGGCGAGGTCGCCAACATCGCGCTGGTGGTGATCGCCTTCGGCTCGATGGCCGTGCGGATGCCGTTCACCCTCCAGTACGCCCGTGAGCAGGTCGATCCGTCGCTCTGGCACACCCGCGGCTTCCTGCGCACCAACTACATGATCACAGGGGCGTGGGGCATCGCCTTCCTGATCGCGGCCGCCGCCGGAGCCTACGGGGACCTGGTCCTGCACAACCCGAGCAACATCTGGACCGGCTGGATCATCCAGATCCTGGCGATCGTCGCCGCCGTGAAGTTCACCGTCTGGTACCCGGACGTCGCCCGCGCCCGGGCGGTCCGCGAAGCCTCCGGCCTGCCTCCCGAGCCCACCCGGTGGGCGGGCTTCCTGGTGCCGCTCGCGGGCCTGCTCGTACCGATCGGCATCGCCGTCCTGATCTTCGACGACATGGGGTGGCTGGGCGTGGCCCTGATCGTCGCGGGCTCCCTGCTCACCAGGGCCCTCCAGTCCCGGTCCCGGGCCCCGGGCTGACGCCGGCCGGGCCCGTGGCGGCGGCCCGGCCGGCGGCCCGGCGCGGCTCAGCCGAAAACGACCGACCGCAACTGCAGGCGGGCCGAGCCGTGGCCCGTGACCGGCCGCAGCGTGAAACAGTCGCCCTCGCATCCGGGTTCGGTGAACACCGTCGCGGTGGAGGTGGTCCGGTTGCGCGGCGAGTGCGCCGGGGAACCGGCACCGGGGTCGGCGACCTCGGGCAGCGTGACGCACTCCCCGCTCGCCGGGTCGTCCAGGATCACCCGCAGGGAGCGGCCGCCGAGGCCGGTGACCGTGTACTGGAACTCTCCCGTGGCGGCCGAGGCCGAGACCGGGAGGGTCAGCGGAGCGTGACGGCGCCGAAAGCGGCGAGGGCGGCGTGGCATAGACGCATCGGGGTTTCTCCTCGTGGGGGATACCTGCGCAAGCCACCTTTCCCGCGGGTCCGCCCGAGGGCACCCTCCGTACGGCGGCGAATCGTTCCCCCTCGCCCGAACGGACGGACGCCTCCCCGCCCCGCTGTTCCGCAGATCACAGTGACGTGCCCGGCCCCGCCTCCTACGATGCGTGATCGATACACCCATGTCCGCCCGAGGATTCCAGCCCGCCCGAGGAGACCGATCCCGTGACCACCGGCGCCGTCGCCCGCGAGAGCTACTACGAGCGGACGGGCGAGCACCGCTACAAGCCCACCGCGCACGCCGGCGGTGCCTGGAACACCGACGAGCAGCACTTCAGCCCGCTCGCCGGCCTCGTGGTCCACGCGCTGGACGGCCACCTGGCGCAGCGGCCCGAGCCCCTGGCGCTCGCACGGATCAGCTACGACATCCTCGGCCGCATCGCACTCGACGAGTGCGAGATCACCGTCGAGACCCTGCGCCCGGGCCGGACCATCGAACTCCTCGAAGCGACCGTGGCCATCGGCGGCCGTACGGTGGTCCGCGCCCGCGCCTGGCTGCTGGCCACCCTCGACACCTCCTCCGTCGCCGACAGCCCGCACGAGCCGATGCCCGCCCCCGGAGACCTCGCTCCATGGGCGATGGACGAGGAGTGGGACGGAGGCTACGTCTCCTCCATCGAGGTCCGCCGTACGCCGCCCTCCCGCCGCGGCCGCACGGCGGCCTGGGTGTCCTCGCCGCTCGCTCTGGTCGCCGGCGAGGAGAGCAGCGCCCTCGCCTCGTACATCGCGCTCGTCGACACCGCGAACGGCGTCGCGGTCCAGCAGGACCCCACCGCATGGATGTTCCCGAACCTCGACCTGACCATCCATCTGCACCGGCAGCCGCGCGGCCCCTGGACCGGCCTGGACACCACCGTCACCTTCGGCCCGTCGGGGCAGGGGCTCACCAGCAGCGTCCTGCACGACGTCGACGGCCCGGTCGGCCACGCCGAACAGATCCTCACGGTCCGGCCCCTCCCCTAGGGCCAATGCCGTTCGGTTAGCCGTCTGGCGGGTTTGGCAAGGGGTTGTGCTCGATATGGATGGTGGTCCTGTGGGTTCGGTGGTCGACGTCG
>NZ_JBIVFO010000045.1:0-64001 GCF_044748225.1 Streptomyces sp. NPDC090021
ACAGACCCGGCGACGAAGGACGCATGTCATGACCCACCACGATCGCCGAGCCACCCACGACCTCGACGAAAGCAGCACCGAACAGCTCCGCCAGCGACTCGTCCCACTCGTCCGGCACAACGCCACGCACGTCATACGCCTTGACGATGTTCGAAAGGTCGGGCATTTCACTCCTCCATCGGGGTCAACGGGATGACCAGGACCGGCTGTGTCCGGGACGCTACCCGCCCCCTTCCCCGCCACGCCCCGTCCGCCCCCATCCCGTTGAGGCTTTGGCAGATCGCCGTCACCCCGGCGGGAGCGCACCCCTCTCCCGGTACCAGGGGGCCGCCCGGCCGAGGCGGTCCAGCGGGCCCGGCCCCGGCTCGATGCCGGCGAGCCGCCACGCCGCGTCCGCGCGGTACCAGTGGTCGCGCGCCAGCAGCGTGAACTGCCGCTCGCTCACCCACCCCGAGGTCCGGGCCAGGGCCTCCAGGCAGCGGGCCCAGGGCCAGTCCACCACCGGCCGCCGCGGCAGCACCCCGTGTCCGGCCAGCGCATCCATGAGGTCCCGGTTGCGGACCGGCTCCGGGTGGTGGGCGTGCAGGACGCCCTTCGCCGCGGCGGCGGCGCCGTCCCCCAGCGCGAACGCCACGACGAGCCGTGCCAGGTCGTCGACGTCGACGTAGGAGCCCGTCCCCGCTCCCCCGTCCCACCGCGCCGGTACGCGCCGGAACGCATCGGCGAGGGCCGGTACGACCCATCGGTCACCCCTGCCCACTACCAGTCCCGCACGCAGGACCAGGCCCTGCGCCCCGAGCACGGACGCCTCCCCCGACAGCCTGCTGCTGCTGGCCGGCGACACCGGGGCGGGCGTCAACTCCGCCTCGTCCGCGCCTCGGTGCGGACCCGCTCCGTAGACGGCGCAGGTGGACAGATGGACGATGCGCCGCACTCCGGCGCGTCGTGCCTCGGCCATCAGCGCCGCGGTCCCCACGGTGTTGACCGCCTCGCAGCGGCCGGCGTCCGGCCCGACGTAGGAGGCCAGCGAGAGCAGTACGTCGGCGCCTTCGCACACCCCGTGCAGCGAGGCCGGGTCGGCCAGGTCCGCGTCCACCCGCCGTCCGGCGCCGACGGCGTCGGGGGTCTGCGTACGGGACACCACCCGCGCCACGGCCCCCGGATCCTGTTCGGCCAGGCGGCGCAGCACTGCGGATCCGATGAAGCCCGTCGCTCCGGTCACGACGACCTGACGGCCGCTCAACCCTGCTGCTCCGGCTTCCGGTCCGCATCGGGCTGCGGCGGCTGCTCCGGCCCGGTCTGCGGCAGTGCCAGGCGCATGCCCTTGCGCGCGTCCTCGGTGGCGACGGCGGGCAGCAGGTAGCGCCAGAGCGAGGCGATGCGCTGGGGCAGGTCGACACGGCCGGTGGAGGCCTGGGAGAAGAGCTGGGCGCCGGTGAAGGAGCTGACCAGCACCCAGGCCAGCTCGTGGTCGTCGACGTCGGGCTGGAGCTCGCCCTTGGCGCGCGCGAAGCGCAGCTGCTGGCGGAACTCCAGGACCCAGGCCTGGTAGGCGACATCGTCGCGCAGGCCGAACTCGCCCTGTTCCACGGCCAGTCGTACGCCTGCGCGGAGCACCGGATTGTGCCGGAGCTGCTCGGCGAGGTAGAGCGTGATGTCCACCAGCCGCTGCAGGCCGTCCTCGCCCGCGGGGAACTCCAGGCCCTCGCCCTGCCCGACCATCACGGCGTAGGCGAGTTCCTCCTTCGAGCTGAAGTGGAAGTACATCCCACCCTGCGTGACGTCCGCCCGTTTCATGATCTTGCTGATGCTGGCTCCGCTGAAGCCGAACTCGTCGAAGACCTCCGCGGCGGCGCGCAAGATGGCCGCCTTGGTCTGAACTGCCCTGAGTTGAGGGGCTCGTTGCTGCTTCCGCTCTGACATGGGCACCTAATCCTTCTCGACAAAAAAAACGAACATCCTTTATTTTAGGACCCAGCGCCGAACAAGCACCAGCACCAGCTCATGTCCGACGTTCCAGGGGGGCTCAACCATGACTGTGTCTGCTACTCGCTCCACCTCGCCCGCAACCGCCGTACTCAGCAGCGCCTTACCGCGGGAGTACGTGCACAAGAGCGCGCACTCGGAAGTCCTGCTCACCGGATGGCGTTCCGTCGCTCCCGACGAGTACGTCGTCACCGCCCAGTGGCCCCGCGCCCACAGCTTCTACTCACCCGACGCGGGGCACCACGACCCGTTGCTCCTGGCCGAATCCGTCCGCCAGGCCATCCCGCTGCTCAGCCACGTGGCGTACGACGTGCCCTTCGGACACCGCCAGATCTGGGACACGTTCACCTACTCCACCAGCCCCGCCGCACTGGTGGTCGGTTCGAGACCGGCCGACATCATGCTCCACATCCGCTGCTCGGGCATCGCCCGCCGGGGCAGCAGGCTCGCCCGCCTGACGATGCACGTCACCGCCACCCGCGACGGGGAGTTCCTCGGCACCGCCGAGGCCGGCTTCACCAACCAGCCCGACGCCGTGTACCGGCGCCTGCGTGGCGGGAACGCCGACCTCGACCAGGTCACCGCCAGCGTCATCCCGCTCCCGCCGCCGATGACGCCCCGGCGGGTGTGCCGGGACCGCTTCCACGACGTGGTGCTCTCCCCCACGAGTTCCCTGCACCGCGCCCAGTTGCGGGCCGACATCAACCATCCGATCCTCTTCGACCACCCCGTCGACCACGCCCCGGGCATGCTGCTGCTGGAGGCCGTGCGCCAGGCCGCGTACGCCTCCGCGTTCCCCCGCCGGGGGGTCCTGACCGACATGGAGATGCAGTTCTTCCGCTATGCGGAACTGAACTCGCCCTGCTGGATCGAGACGACCGCGCTCCCCGACCACACGGCGTCGCCGGCCGGCCGCCGGCACCCGGTGCGGGTCGTGGCCCGGCAGAACGACGAGGACATCTTCACCGCCACGGCGACGATCACCACCACGGCGGCCGCGCCCCCGCGCGCGTTCTCCACGCCCTGACCTCACCCCGGGGCGGTCGGCACCGATCCCCCCACGCGTACGACGAAGCGCCTGCCCGGCTCTGCCGGGCAGGCGCCTTCCGTTGTCCCGTCAGACGTGACGTATCCATCGACGCCCACCCCCGCTCATGACGTCCCGCCGGCCGACGAATCGTCGTACGCGGACTCACCGAACGGGATGACGTCTCATGCCCGCACTCGGGGCGCTTGGGGAAGGTCCGCAAGGTGGAGCTGCGCCAGGAAGTGCTCGCGACCCCTGCGTCTGCTGGAACTGCCTTCGTAGAACGGCGCGTTGCGACGCACACAGCCGCTCCACCTGCCGGATGATTTTTCTGGGTGCGTCGCGGTCGCGCCCGTCCGCCGACCGCGACGCCCCGCCGCCCCCTGCCGACTGACCACCGACCAGAGGAACCCAGCACCGTGCCGCTGCCCGTGAACCGACGCCTCGCCCTGACCGCCGCCCTGCTCGCCGTGACCGCCGCGGTCGCCCCGGCGACCACCGCCCGCGCCGCCGGAACCACCCCCGACCTCGAAGCGCTCACCCAGGCGCTGCGCAACACCACGGCCGCCGGAGCGCCCGGCGCGATGGCCCGCTTCAGCGGCCCCGACGGGGTCAGCACACGGACCGTCGGCGTGCGCGACAGGACCACGGGCGCGGCCATGGACCCGAAGGCGCGCTTCCGGATCGGCAGCGTCAGCAAGACCTTCTCCTCCGTGGTCCTGCTCCAGCTGGTCGGCGAGAAGAAGATCGCCCTGGACAGCCCGGTCAACCGCTACCTGCCCGGCCTGCTGCCCGACGACCGGATCACCGTGCGCCACCTGCTGACCCACCGCAGCGGTCTCGCGGACTACACCGACGCCATGTTCGAGCAGACCGTCCCCGGCTTCGAGGCCGTGCGCAACCGCGTGTTCAGCTACCAGGAGCTGCTCGACCTCTCGCTGCGTGAGCCCAGGACGACCGAGCCGGGCGTGGCGTACAAGTACTCGAACACCAACTTCGTCGTCGTCGGCATGCTGATCGAGAAGGCCACCGGAAACCGGATGGGCAAGGAGTACGAGCGGCGCATCGTCAAGCCGCTGGGCCTGCGCGACACCATGTACGTCCACCCCGACACGAAGATCAGGGGACTGCACGCCCGCGGCTACCTCCACCCCGACGAGGCCGGTGCGCCGCTGGTCGACTCCACCGAGCAGACGGTGTCGTGGGCCCAGTCCGCCGGGGCGGTGATCTCCAGCCCGGCCGACCTGAACACCTTCACCTCGGCGCTGCTCGGGGGTCGGCTGCTGTCCCCGAAGCTGCTGGACGCCATGGTCACCGCCACCCCGACGGACACCACGAACACCCGCTTCTACGGTCTGGGCCTGCGCCGCTACGACCTCTCCTGCGGCACGTCGGTCTACGGGCACACAGGCACGGTGCAGGGCTTCTACACCTACGCCTTCTCCACGCGCGACGGCCGGCGCAGCCTCTCCGCGATGGCGAACACCTCGAACCGGGGTGCCGCCAACACGGCGCTCGGCGGCACCCTCGAAGCGGCGTTCTGCGGCCAGCGGACCGAGAAGAAGGGTGCCCGCGGGTTCGGCTTCGCCCCGGCCGAGGTGGACCTGCCCGAGCACAACGCGCGCTGACGCCCGCGCGGCCGGTGCCGCCCCGGCCCCTCAGCCGGTGCCCACCGCGTCGTCACAGGCGGGGCAGACCCGGTCCGCGTGGTCGGTGCCGTACCACGACGGGCCGGGCCGCCCCGCGGGCTGCCGCGGGGCGGCCCGCATCGCGAAGGTGTCCTTGCCGCAGAACGTCCGCGGGCCGGGGACACCGGGCATGCCGGGCGCCACGGGCGCCGCGTGCACGCGTACGACGGTCACCTCGCCGCCGTCCCCCTCGGTCCCGCCGGCGTGCGCCGCCGCCGGGTCCTCCACCTCGTACACCACGGCCATCGCGCTCATGCTCCGACGGTAGGCCGTCCCGGCGCCTCCGGCTGTCCGGGCGCGCCGGGCCGTCCCCTTCCGTACCCGATCCTGCCGGTACGCGGCCTGACGAATCATCAGGTCATTCGTCCCGGACTCTTGACTCCGTCGGCGCCAGTGGCGATTCTCGACCCACCGTTTGCGGGTTCATGACAAGTCAGCGTCTTCCGTGGCCGTCGCGACCCCGAACGGATCCGGCTCCTGCACCGCGCCATCCGCTGACCGAAGACGTGAGTGATGACCAATTCCCGGCACAAGAACCCCAGGCGCAGCCCGATCGCGGTCCTGTCCCTGCTCCTCGCCGTGGTGGCGATGGTGCTCGGCCCCGTGCCCAGCTCCGCCGCCGATGACCCCGGCTGGTGGAATCCGGTGGCGCGGCCCGCACCCGACTCCGAGATCAACGTCACCGGCGAACCCTTCAAGGGCACCGACGCCCAGGGCAGGGTCCGCGGTTTCGTCGACGCCCACGACCACCTGATGTCCAACGAGGGCTTCGGCGGGCGCCTCATCTGCGGCAAGCCCTTCTCCGACATGGGCGTGGCCGACGCGCTCAAGGACTGCCCCGAGCACTACCCCGACGGCACCCTGGCGATCTTCGACTTCATCACCAAGGGCGGCGACGGCAAGCACGACCCGAACGGCTGGCCCACCTTCAAGGACTGGCCCGCCCACGACTCGCTCACCCACCAGCAGAACTACTACGCCTGGGTCGAACGGGCCTGGCGCGGCGGCCAGCGCGTCCTCGTCAACGACCTCGTCACCAACGGCGTGATCTGCTCGGTCTACTTCTTCAAGGACCGCAGCTGCGACGAGATGACCGCCATCCGGCTCGAAGCGCAGAAGACGTACGACATGCAGGCCTTCATCGACAAGATGTACGGCGGCCCCGGAAAGGGCTGGTTCCGCATCGTCACCGACTCCGCCCAGGCCCGTGAGGTCATCAAGCAGGGCAAGCTGGCGGTCGTCCTCGGAGTCGAGACCTCCGAACCGTTCGGGTGCAAGCAGATCCTGGACTTCGCGCAGTGCAGCAAGGAGGACATCGACCGGGGCCTCGACGAACTGCACCGGCTGGGCGTGCGCAGCATGTTCCTCTGCCACAAGTTCGACAACGCCCTGTGCGGTGTCCGCTTCGACCAGGGCGCGCTCGGCACCGCGATCAACGTCGGCCAGTTCCTGTCGACCGGGACCTTCTGGAAGACGGAGAAGTGCACCGGCCCGCAGCACGACAACCCCATCGGGCTCGCGGCCGCTCCCGCGGCGCAGAAGGAACTCCCGGCGGGCGTGACCGTGCCCTCGTACGCGGCGGACGCGCAGTGCAACACCCGCGGTCTGACCGACCTCGGCGAGTACGCCGTGCGCGGGATGATGAAACGCAAGATGATGCTGGAGATCGACCACATGAGCGTCAAGGCCGCCGGGCGGGCCTTCGACATCCTGGAGTCCGAGTCCTACCCGGGCGTCATCTCCTCGCACAGCTGGATGGACGACAACTGGACCGAGCGGCTCTACAAGCTCGGCGGGTTCGTCGCCCAGTACATGGGCGGAGCCGAGGGCTTCAGCGCCGAGGCGAAGGCCAAGAACGCCCTGCGTGACAAGTACGACGTCGGCTACGGCTACGGCTCCGACATGAACGGCGTCGGCGGCTGGCCGGGCCCCCGGGGCGCCGACACCCCGAACCCGGTGCGCTACCCGTTCCGCAGCACCGACGGCGGCTCCGTCATCGACAAGCAGACCACCGGACAGCGCACCTGGGACCTCAACACCGACGGCGCCTCGCACTACGGCCTGGTCCCGGACTGGATCGAGGACCTCCGGATCGTCGGCGGCCAGGACGTGGTCGACGACCTCTTCCGCGGCGCCGAGTCCTACCTCACCACCTGGGGTTCGTCCGAGAAGCACAAGGCCGGGGTGAACCTCGCCGCGGGCGCGTCCGCCACGGCCAGCTCCTCCGAGTGGAACCCGTTCACCAGCTACGCCCCGTCCCGGGCCGTGGACGGGAACACGGGCACCCGCTGGGCGAGCGACTGGAGCGACGACCAGTGGATCCGGATCGACCTCGGCGCCGCGAACCTGGTCAAGCGCGTCACCCTCGACTGGGAGCGGGCGCACGGGCGGGCCTACCGCATCGAACTGTCGGACGACGGCACGAACTGGCAGTCCGTATGGTCCACCACCACCGGTGACGGCGGTCTGGACACGGCACTGTTCACCGGTACCACCGCCCGCTACGTACGCGTCCACGGGGTCCAGCGCGGCACCAAGTGGGGCTACTCGCTCCACGAGGTCGGCGTCTACAGCAGCTGACACCGCCCACGCCCCCGCGGCCGGGGCCGGCCGGATCCGCCGATCCGGCCGGCCCCGGCCGCCTTTGCCCGACAGCACGGCACCGCACGGAACGAAGGGAACGAACGCCCATGGCACGGATGCCGTCGGCCGAGCGACGCCGGCAGCTGACCGAGGCGGCGATCCGCGTGATGGCCCGCGACGGCGTCGGCAGGGCGACGACACGCTCGATCTGCGCCGAGGCGGGCGTGTCCCTGAGCGTCTTCCACTACTGCTTCGACTCCAAGCAGGCCCTGCTCGAATCCGTGATCGTGGCGATCACCGAGCACGGCATCGCCGTGGCGAGGGAGGCCATCCGGCCCAGGGCCACCCTCCGGGAGACCATCCGGGCCGGTTTCCAGGCGTACTGGGACCATGTGGCCGCCAACCCGGGCGAGCACATGCTCACCTACGAACTCACGCAGTACGCCCTGCGCCGGCCCGGGTTCGAGCACCTCGCGCGACGCCAGTACGAGCTGTACTGCGACACCTACACCGAGCTCATCGAGCAGCTCCGCCGGCTCATGCCCTTCGAACTGCGGGTACCGGTGCACGTACTGGCCCGCTACCTGGCCGCCATGACGGACGGGCTCACCCTCAACCACCTCGTGCTCGGCGACGCCGCGGTCTCGGCGGCCATCCTCGACATGATCACCGACCATGTCGCGGGGCTCACCGAGACCGCGGACGGGCCAGGTGACGGGACCGGTGACGGGGACCGGCCGCACTCGCCGGATTACGCCCGTCGCCCGCTCTCCGCCTGACGGGCTCCGCGGGTATCAGGCGGCGCCGGACCCGTCGGCGCCCACCTCGGCGCGAACCAGGCGGGCCGCCTCGACCAGGTTCTCCAGGGAGGCCCGGGTCTCGGGCCAGGCCCGGGTCTTCAGACCGCAGTCGGGATTGACCCACAGCCGTTCGGCCGGGATGGCCCCCAGACCCTTGCGCAGCAGCGCCGAGGCCTCCTCCACCGAGGGGATCCGCGGCGAGTGGATGTCCCACACGCCCGGACCGACCTCGCGCGGATACCCGGCGCCGGACAGTTCGTCGGCGACCTGCATGTGCGACCGGGCGGCCTCCAGGCTGATGACGTCGGCGTCGAGGTCGCCAATGGCCTCGACGATGTCGCCGAACTCGGCGTAGCACATGTGCGTGTGGATCTGGGTGTCCGGCCGGACGCCCGAGGTGGTGAGCCGGAAGGACTCGGTGGCCCAGGCGAGGTAGGCCGCGTGGTCGGCTCCGCGCAGCGGGAGGGTCTCCCGCAGGGCCGGCTCGTCCACCTGGATGACGGAGGTTCCGGCGGCCTCCAGGTCGTTCACCTCGTCGCGCAGGGCCAGCGCGACCTGCCGGGCGGTGTCCGCGAGCGGCTGGTCGTCGCGCACGAAGGACCAGGCGAGCATGGTGACCGGCCCGGTGAGCATGCCCTTGACCGGCTTGGTCGTCTGCGTCTGCGCGTACGTGGTCCAGCGGACGGTCATCGGGTCGGGGCGGGAGATGTCGCCGGCCAGGACGGGCGGGCGGACGTAGCGGGTGCCGTAGGACTGGACCCAGCCGTGCTGCGTGGCGAGGTAGCCGATGAGCTGCTCGGCGAAGTACTGCACCATGTCGCCCCGTTCGGGCTCGCCGTGCACCAGTACGTCGATGCCTGCCTTCTCCTGGAAGGCCAGCACCGCCCGGATCTCCGCCCTGATGCGGTCCTCGTAGCCGGCGGTGTCGGTGCGGCCGGCCCGCAGGTCGGCGCGGGCCGTGCGCAGTTCGGTGGTCTGCGGGAACGATCCGATGGTCGTCGTGGGCAGCAGCGGCAGGCCGAGGCGGGCGCGCTGGGCGGTCACCCGCTCCGCGTAGGGCCGGGAGCGGCGGCCGTCGGCGTCGGTGACGGCCGCAGCCCGGGCCCGGACGGCGGGGTCACGGGTGACGGAGGAGGTGGCGCGGGAGGCCAGGTCGGCCCGGTTGGCGGCGAGTTCGGCCGCGATGGCGTCCGTGCCGCGGGCGAGCCCGCGGGCGAGCGTGGCGATCTCTACGGTCTTCTGGCGGGCGAAGGCGAGCCAGCGCCTGACCTGCGGGTCGATGTCCCGCTCGGCGGAGGCGTCCAGCGGCACGTGGAGGAGCGAGCAGGAGGCGGCCACGTCGACGCTGTCGGCCAGGCCGAGGAGGGTACCGAGCGTGGCGAGGGACTTCTCCAGGTCGTTGATCCAGACGTTGCGGCCGCCCACGACGCCGGCGACCAGGCGCTTGCCGGGCAGGCCGCCGACGGCGGCGAGGTCGTCGAGGTTCGCGGCGGCCGCGCCGGTGAAGTCCAGGGCGAGCCCGTCCACGGGGGCCTTGGCGAGCACGGCCAGGGCCTCGCCGAGCCGGTCGAAGTAAGTGGCCACGAGCAGCTTCGGCCGGTCGGCCGCGGCGCCGAGCCCGCGGTACGCGCGGGCGGCGGCGTTCAGCTCGGCCGGGGTGCGGTCCTGCACCAGGGCGGGCTCGTCCAGCTGTACCCACTCGGCTCCGGCCGCACGCAGGTCGGCGAGGACGCGCGCGTACACGGGGAGCAGGCGGTCGAGGAGGGCGAGGGGGTCGAAACCGGCCGCCACACCGGGGGCGGGCTTGGCCAGCAGCAGGTACGTCACCGGCCCGACCAGGACCGGGCGGGCGGTGTGGCCGAGCGCGCGGGCCTCCTCGAACTGCGCGACCTGCTGGGAGGAGTCCGCGGTGAAGACGGTGTCGGGGCCCAGTTCCGGCACCAGGTAGTGGTAGTTGGTGTCGAACCACTTGGTCATTTCGAGCGGGGCCACCTCCTGGGTGCCGCGCGCCATGGCGAAATAGCCGTCCAGCGCGTCCGCGTCGACGGCGGCGCGGTGGCGGGCGGGGACGGCGCCGACCATGACGCTGGTGTCCAGTACGTGGTCGTAGTACGAGAAGTCACCGGTGGGCACCTCGGTGATGCCGGCGTCGGCCAGTTGCCGCCAGTTCGTCCGGCGCAGGTCCCGGGCCGTCTCGCGGAGTGCGTCGGCGCCGACCCGGCCCTTCCAGTAGCCCTCGACGGCCTTCTTCAGTTCCCGGTTCTGCCCCTGCCGGGGATAGCCGTACACGGTGGCCGCACCGGCCCGTCCGGCGGTGGCGGAAGTCTTGCTGGTCACGGAACTCTCCTTCGCGAGCTGTCTCCTGTGGACCCCGGCGGGGGTCGCGAGCGCGAAGGGATGACGAACAGGACGGACCACGACCGGTTTGCGGGAGGACGTACGTACCCGTACGCGCCCGCGGTCGCCCGCCTGATGTGTCGCCGACCCGCCCACGAGGTCACCGGGATGTCCGCGCACGACGGGGCGCACGCGGGCAACGGGCAGGTCTTCGGACTCGCGGGCACGCCTGCCGGTCTCCCGGCGGGCACCTACTGGCCGTCGCTTCCCAGGACCGTTGTCCGGTCCCAGTGCGTATGACGGCGGTCGTTCCCGCTCACCGCTGCGGGGCAGTCCCGGATTCCCACCGGGTTCCCTCTTACGACGCATCCCGCCTGGCGGACGGGGCGAACCAGCTGCACCGGCCAGAGTAGATGCCCTTCCCCGGCAGTGGGTACGGTTGTCCAGCATCCGGAAGCCGTGATGAGACGCGCAGGTGCCGAGGCGGTCCGCGGCAGCCACCCGCCGCCCACCGTGGGTGGGTTACCCGTACGCGATGCCGTGCGGATCATCCGCCGGTGGTGCGGCGGATCACCGACGGGAAGGCCGACGTGCCGGTGGCCCTGCCCGCCGACGAGGAGAATTGGGCCGACACGGAAACGACGTCCCGCGGGTGAGCACGCGGGAGCACGGGGAGCCGGAACCCGCCGGGGCCGCGGCCGTGGCGCCTGGACACCGAAGAGACCGGGTGGGCCCGGTCCGACGACGGTCCCGTGAGCCGATCCGGCCCGGAGGCGCCGGACGGGCGCCTCCGGGCCGGGTGTCAGTGGCGGTGCAGCAGGGTCGTGAGGACCTTGTAGAGGACCGACTCCGGGTCCGCCACGGCCGCCGTCGAGCGCCAGGCAACAAAACCGTCCGGGCGGACGAGGACCGCTCCGGCCTCGGTGGTGCCGTGCGCCTCGGCCCAGTCGCCGCCGTCCTCCGGGATCAGGTCGGCCTCCGGGCCGGTGCCGATCGCGTAGGCGTCCAGGCGTACGTTCATCCGCTTGGCGACCGAGCCGGCCGCTCCGCTCCACGGGGTGCCCTCGGAGCAGAGCAGCACGAAGGACCGCTCGTAGAGGTCGAGGGTGGACCTCCGCTCCCCCGCCGCCGGTTCGCGGAGCCACAGGTGCGGGGCGCGCGTGCCCGGGTCACCGCAGAGCCGCATCCGTTCGGGCACGACCGGCAGCTCCGGGTCGGCCCCCACGACCGCGCCCTGGCCGTACCCGTACCCCATGGCCACGGCGAGGACGCCGTTCTGCGGCCCGCCGCGCGCCGGTGCGGCGGCGGCGGACTCGTGGTCCGGCTCGTACCCCGGGTGGCTGTGCTCGGCGGAACGGGCTGAGGCCCGCTCGCTCGTCGCCCGCGCCACCGGGAGCCGCTCGGCCTCGTAGGTCTCCAGCAGCCCCGGGCCCGCGGCGCCGCCCAGCACGGCGGCGATCTTCCAGGCGAGGTTGTGCGCGTCCTGGATGCCGGTGTTGGAGCCGAACGCCCCGGTGGGCGACATCTCGTGGGCGGAGTCCCCGGCGAGGAAGACCCGGCCGGCCGCGTACCGCTGGGCGACGCGCTCGGCGGCGTGCCACGGTGCCTTCCCGGTGATCTCCACGTCCAGGTCGGGTGCGCCGACGGCCCGTCGGATGTGCTCGACGCAGCGTTCGTCGGTGAAGTCCTCCAGCGTCTCGCCCCGGTCGGGGTGCCACGGCGCGTGGAAGACCCACCGCTCGCGGTTGTCGACGGGCAGCAGAGCGCCGTCGGCGTCGGGCTTGGTCAGGTAGCAGACGATGAAGCGCCGGTCGCCGATCACGTCCGCGAGCATGCGGGACCGGAAGGTGACGCTGACGTTGTGGAACAGGTCGCCGGGGCCGCTCTGGCCGATCCGGAGCTGTTCGCGGACGGGGCTGCGTGGCCCGTCGGCGGCGACCAGATAGTCGGCGCGCACCGTGCTGCGCTCCCCGGTCTCCCGGTTCTTCACGAGCGCGGTGACGCCGCTCTCGTCCTGTTCGAAGGAGAGCAGCTCGGTGGAGAACCGCAGGTCCGCCCCGAGCGTCGGGGTCACGGACATCAGGACCGGCTCAATGTCGTTCTGGCTGCACAGGCACCAGGTGGAAGGGCTGAACCGGGCCAGTGCGCCACCGGGGTCGATCTGTTCGAACAGCCACTCCTGGTCGTCGCCGGTCAGCGAGCCGCCCTGCAGGATGCCGTGGTTGTCCGCCAGGACCGAGGCGGCCTCGCGGATCCGCTCCTCGACCCGGGCGACCCGGAACAGTTCCATCGTGCGTACGTTGATACCGCGTCCACGCGGGTGCAGCGAGGTTCCCGCGTGCTTCTCGACCAGCATGTGCGTGATGCCATGACGGCCGAGGAACAGCGAGGTGCACAGGCCCACCAGCGAGCCGCCCACGATGAGGACCGGGACGCGGTGGTCGACGTTTTCCTTCATGGCTCTTCCATGCCCTGTGCGAGGTGGGTTCGCTCGCTCGTTCACCCGCTTGGTTCTCTCATCTCGCGCCGACGGCGCTACCGGACCACGATCGGTTCGGGTGGCGCCGCCCGTGGCGACCGTGTGGTCTCGAAGGAGTGTGAACGATGACAACCATGTCGGAACGGATATCCCAGTCCGCCTTCGACGACTCGAGACTTCGGGTCGTGCTGCTGCTGGATCTGTACGACGGTGCGCAGAACCAGTTCCTCGAGGTCTACGAGGACCTCCACAAGCAGGTCTCCTCCGTCCCCGGGCACATCCGGGACGAGCTGTGCCAGTCGATCGAGAATCCGTCGCAGTGGCTGATCACCAGCGAATGGGAGAGCGCACCGCGGTTTCTCGCCTGGGTCAACAGCGAGGAGCACGTCGCGTCGGTCCAGCCCCTCCACGGCTGCGTACGGGACACCCGTTCGCTGCGGTTCAGCGTGCTGCGGGAGACCGGGCAGGACCACGGTCCCGGCGCCGCCGCCGCGGCCTTCTCCCCCGGCCCGCCCGCCGGCTCCGCCTTCGCCCCCGCTTCCGCGGACGGCCCGGACCGCTCCAGGGGCCGCCTCCAGGTCGCCCCGCGACGCGGTGACGGTGTGGTCCGCCACGCGCTGACCTTCACGGTCAAGCCGGGCAGCGAGGACGTCGTGGCCGGGCTGCTGAGCGGGTACACCTCGCCGCAGGCGCAGGTCGACGAGCACACCCGGCTGCGCCGCACCTCGCTCTTCATGCACGGCAACCGGGTCGTACGGGCCGTCGAGGTCGAGGGGGACCTGCTCGCGGCGCTGCGTCACGTGGCCCTGCAGCCCGAGGTCAGGGCGCTGGAGGAGGCCATCAACCCGTACCTGGAGCAGGACCGCGATCTCAGCGACCCCGGTTCGGCGCGGACCTTCTTCACCCGTGCGGCGCTGCCCGCGGTGCACCATGTGGCGGCCGGTGGCGGTGAGGGCGCGGAACTCGACCGGCACGCGCTGTTCTATCCCGCCAAGAAGGGCTGCGGCATGGAACTCGCCCGGCTGCTCGCCGCACAGGACGAGACGGCCGTGGACGACGCGTCGAGCCCGATCGAGGCGAGCACCGTCTTCCAGCGCGACGACATCGTCGTGCGTCTGCTCGACCTGCGCGGACCGCACGACGCCCGGCCGGCTCTGACGCTCGGCGTCGAGGGCGGCCACCGGGCGGCGGTGCTCGCGCGGCTGCTCGACAGCGCCAAGGACGGCGTCCCCACCACCCACCAGGAGATCTCGCGCTTCCTGGAGCGTTCCGAGATGCGCCTGATCACCGACCGGCGTTCGCCGGCCCGAGCCTAGGAGAAGCCCGCCATGACCGACCGACTGACCGTGGAAGAACTGGCCGCGCTGATGAAGAAGGGTGCGGGCATCGCAGTCGACCCCGCCGTGATGGCCAGTCGGCCCGACGCGCAGTTCGATGAGTGGGGGCTCGACTCCCTGGGGCTGCTCGGCATCGTCGGCGAGCTGGAGAACCGGCACGGCCGGCCCCTCCCCGCCGGGGCGGACCAGTGCAAGTCGCCGCGCGAGTTCCTCGACCTCGTCAACGAAGCCCTGACGGCCGGCACCTGAAGCGTCCGGGCGGACGGGCGCCGCCGCCCGGCACGCATGACGACGCCCCGGGACCGGCCGACCGCCGGTCCCGGGGCGTCGTGGCGCGTGCCGGCCGGGAGGATCACCCGGGCACGGTGCACTCGAAGGCGTGCAGGTAGGCGTTGACGGGACGGATGTCGCCGAGCACCAGTCCGGCGTCCGCCAGCCGGGTGCGGAGGCTTTCCTTGGTGTGCTTCGCGCCGCCGACGTTGAGCAGGAGCATCATGTCCATGGCCGTGGTGAAGCGCATCGAGGGGGTGTCGTCGACGAGGTTCTCGATGACGACGACCCTGGCTCCGGGGCGGGCGGCGGCGACGACGTTCCGCAGGCACCTGCGGGTGCTGTCGTCGTCCCATTCGAGGATGTTCTTGATGATGTAGAGGTCGGCCTCGACCGGAACGGCCTCGCGGCAGTCGCCGGGGACGATGCCGGTCCGGTCGGCGAGGGGACCGCCGTCGCGCAGCCGGGGATCGGCCTTGGCGGCCACGCCGGGCAGGTCGAGCAGGTACCCGCGCACGGTCGGGTGCTTCTCCAGCAGGCTGGCCAGCACGTGCCCCTGGCCGCCGCCGATGTCCGCGACCACCGAGACGCCGGTGAGGTCGAGGAGGTCCGCGACGTCCAGCGCCGACTGGACGCTGGAGGTGGTCATGGCGCGGTTGAAGACGTGCGCCGACTCGTGGGCGTCCTCGTGCAGGTACGTGAAGAACCCCTTGCCGAACAGCTCGTGGAAGATGCTCGCGCCGTCGCCGCTGCGCACGGCGTCGTCGAGGCGCGGCCACGCCTGCCAGGTCCAGGGTTCCGTGCACCACAGCGAGATGTCGCGCAGGCTGTGCGGGTCGTCCTCGCGCAGCAGCCGCGACATCTCCGTGTGGACGAAGCACCCGTCCTCGGTCTCGGCGAAGATCCCGTAGCAGGACAGGGCCCGGAGCAGGCGTTGCAGGGGCTTCGGCTCCGCCTGCACGGCGGCCGCGAGCTCGGTGGGGGTGGCGGGCGACTCCCCGAGGGCGTCGGCGACCTTGAGGCGGGCCGCGGCCCGTACGGCGGCGGCGACGGCCGCGCCGAAGGCGAGCTCCCGCAGGCGCATGGCCGGCGGGGGCGTGTGCGGGGGGCCGGCGTTCGGTGCAGGGACGGGGGCGGGGGTTGCGGCGGGGGTGGAACTCACCGTTGTCATGGGGCCTCGATTCTCCTGATGAGGGGGGACACCGGTCAGCACATGCCGGCGGGCACGGAGGTGTCGCACCGGTTGTTGAGGAAGCGGTTGCCCGACCCGGCGCCCTGGTTGGCCAGGTCCGCCGGCAGGTTGTCCCTCACCTCGTTGTCCTCGATGACGTTGTCGGTGTTCGTCGCGCCCACGAAGCTCTTGAACAGCAGGATGCCGCCCGACAGCGGGGAGGATCCGACGTTGCCGCGGATGGAGTTCGAACGCACGATCGTCTCTTCGGCGCCGGTGAGGACGACGCCGACGCCCTGGATGTCGGGAAGGCGGCTGTTGCCCTTGCAGAACTTGTTGTTCTCGTGGATGCGGTTGCCTCGGATGGTCAGGTCACCGGCTCCGGGCTCGCCCTCGTCTCCCACGACGAACACGCCGCCGCAGTTGCCGCTGAGGTTGTTGCCGCTGACGGTGAGGTTCCGCACGCGCCTGACCGTGACCCCGATCCGGTTGCCGGTCAGCCGGTTGCCGCGGATCACCGCGCCTCCGGTGTCGGTGGCACCGCCCTCGCGCGCGACGGTGTTGGCGATGAAGATGCCCGACTCGGCGTTGTCGCGGGCGATGTTGTCGCGGAAGAACCCGCGGGTGGACCGCTCCTGGGCGATGCCCCAGGTGCTGTTGTTCTCGGAGATCACGCGTTCGACGCTCAGCCGGTCGGTGTACGAGGCCCAGATGCCGTTCCGTTTGAAGCCCGAGACGGTCAGCGCCCGGATCTCGACCCGGGCGACGGGCCGCTCCTCGGTACCCATGACGCAGATGCCGGTGTCCGCCTGCGAGCAGGCGAGGGCGGCCCGCCCGGACGCCTTCGGCCCGGCCGGCAGGGTCTTCGCGGCCGGCGGCCTGATGACCGTCCGCTCTCCCCAGCCGCGCAGCGTCAGCCGCTTGGTGATCAGCACGTTCTCGTAGTAGGTGCCGGGCATCACGGTGATGGTGTCGCCCGGCCGCGCGGAGTCCACCGCGTCCTGGATCGAGTCGCCCGGGTGCACTCGGTGTCCGGCCGCGGACGCGGGTGGCGCGAACACGCCGAAACCGGCGGCCATGACGACGGCGATGCACGTGAGGGACTTCAGTTGTCGGTTCGTCACCATGCAGAAGTTATGGGCGATTGGGACATATCGCCACATTGGGTCATCGTATCGATGCATGCCGTGGGCAAACGGCCGCATTTTGACGTCCGGAGAGTGGATCGTCGTACCGGAGCCGCACCGCCGCGTACCGCGCCGCCCGCTACCGTCGGGCCGGCGTACGTCTTCCACCGGTACGGGGCCCACCACCTCGGCAACCGGTTCGGGAAGCACGGGGTGCCGAACAACCAGTACGGCGGTGCGACCGCAAACCTGTGCACCGGCTCGAACGGCGCGGGCTGCGGCAGCCCCCCTCGCCTCCAAGACCGGTGTGCATGCCGACCTCACGCCGGTCGACTCCATCCGCCTCGACCGCCGGCACCCCCGCGAGGAGGACTTCCGGAGCCGTCGCACTTCGGCTCCGGAAGCCCGTGTTCTCTTCATACCGGCGGGAAGATCCCCGCTTCCGGTTGGCCCTCGCGGTAGCCTGGGCGATGCCGTCTCACTGTCTGGTCGCACTGCCATGGGGGATGTCGTGGGGGATCCGGACCACCGGCGGAAGACCGACCACCTGCGGGAGTCCGACGACGCCGCACGACCCTTCCCCGCCCAGCTGAGACGTCTGCGGTTGCAACGCGGCCTGTCCCTCGCGGACCTCGCCCGCGCGACGCACTACAGCAAGGGCTACCTGAGCAAGATCGAGACCGGCTCGAAGCGCGTCACCGTCGATGTGGCCCGCCGCTGCGACGACGTGCTGCGCGCAGGGGGTGAACTGCTGCGGATGGCCCGGGAGGCGGAGTCGCCCGAGGGTGGGGCCGCCGGCGATGCGGTCACCGTGGCCGGACCGCGGACGGAGGCCGAGTGCCCCTACCGGGGCCTGCCCGCCTTCACCGAGCAGGACGCCCGGTGGTTCTTCGGCCGGGAGAGGGCCACCGCCGAGCTGACCGAACGCGTCTTCGAGCGGATCGGCAGTGGGCCCCTGATGCTCGTCGCCCCGTCGGGCGCCGGCAAGTCCTCCCTGCTCAACGCCGGCCTCGTACCGGCGCTGCGGAGCGGTGGCCTCCCCATGCCGGGCGCCGACACCTGGCCGGTGGTCAGGCTCACCCCCACCGCGCATCCGCTGGAGGAACTCCTCTGCCGCACCGCGAAGGTGCTGGGCGGCGATCTCGGCATCACCTCACACGAGGTGCGGGAGCATCCGCACGTCCTGCTCGACGCGGTCCACCGGCTGTCGGAGCCCCGCCCGACCGCCCCGGGCCTGCCGCCGCCGCCCCTGCGTCCCGTACTGCTCGTCGACCAGTTCGAGGAGTTGTTCACCCTGTGCGCCGACGAGGACGAACGGCGCGCGTTCGTACGGGTGCTCTGCGCGCTGGCCGTCGCGGGACCTCCGTACGCCCCGGCCGTCGTGGTGCTCGGTGTGCGGGCCGACTTCTCCGGGAACTGCCTGGACCTCCCCGAGCTCGCCCCGGTCTTCACCGGCGGCCTGTTCGTCCTGCCGCCGATGTCGCCCGAGGAACTGCGGGAGTCGATCACCCTCCCGGCCCGGCTCGCGGGTCTCGCACTCGAACCGGGACTGGTCCCCCTGCTGCTGGCCGATGTCGGCCTGCGCGACGATCCGCCCGGCGGTGCGACGCCCTCCGGCGCGCTGCCCCTGGTCTCCCACGCGCTGATGGCCACCTGGCGCCGGCGCGAGGGCACCACCTTGACCGTCGCCGGATACGAGCGCACCGGCGGCATCCAGGGGGCGGTCGCCCGGACCGCCGAGCAGGTCTTCGCCCGCCTCTACCCTGCCGAGCAGCACACGCTCCGGCGCATCCTGGTACGGCTGGTGCACGTCGCCGACGGTACGGGCGCCACCCGGCGCCGGATGGCCCGGACGGCCCTGATGGAGCAACTGGCCGACGCGGGCCCGGCGTCGGCCGCGCTCGACGCCTTCGTACGGGCCCGCCTGATCACCATGGACAGCGACACCGTGGAGATCACCCACGAGGCCCTGCTGCACGCCTGGCCGCGGCTGCGCGGCTGGATCGGCGCCGACCGGGCGGGGCTCCTGATCCACCAGCAACTGGCCCACGCCGCGGCCGAGTGGGAGCGCGAGGGCCGTGACCCGTCGGTGCTCTACCGCGGGACCCGGCTGGACACGGCCCGCTCGTGGGCGGACGACCTCGACGGCAGGAGCCGGCTCGCCCCCGGGGAGGCGGACTTCCTCCGCGAGAGCCGCGCGGCACAGGACAGCCGCGAGCGGCAGGCCGCCCGCCAGGCACGGCTGCGCCGGCGGATGCTGGCCACGCTGGTGCTCCTGCTGGTCCTGGCCGTGGGCGCCGGCGGGCTGGCGTACCAGCAGCGCGCGGGTGCGCTCGGCCAGGAACGGATCGCCCGTTCCCGGGCGCTCGCCCTGCAGTCGGCGGCACTGGCCGCGGGGCAGCCGGAGGCGTCGATGCTGCTCGCCGGCGACGCGTACCGGACCGCGCAGACCAGCGAGGCGCGCGGGGCCGTGCTGAGCACCCAGTCCCAGCCGTTCGTCGCCCGGCTCGGCGGACACGGCGGACCGGTCAACACGGTGGCCTTCGGCCCGGACGACGGGCTGCTCGCGACGGGCAGTTCCGACGGGACGGTGACCGTGCGGCAGTTGTCCGACCGGCGCACCACCGCCACCTTCACCCTGGCCGGCCGGGTCCGCTCGGTCGCCGTGAGCCCCGACGGCCGCACGCTCGCGGCGGCCTCCACGGACGGGCCCGCACGGCTCTGGGACACCACCGGCGGCCGTCCGGGCGCGGCGCTCCCGGCGAGCACGACGGGCTCGCGTGCCGTGGCCTTCGCGCCGGACGGGCGTACCGTGGCCACCGGCTGCCCGGACGGGACGATCCGGTTGTGGGAGACCACCGGGGAGCACCGCGCCGTCGCGTCCCTGGCCGGGCACACCGGGCGGGTCAACGCCCTGTCCTTCGCCGCGGACGGCCGGATGCTGGTCTCGGCCGGCTCCGACCGGTCCGTACGGCTGTGGGACCCGGTGGGGGCCGCCGAAGTCGCCGTGCTGCCCGGGCACACGGACGAGGTGCTCGGCGCGGCGTTCGCCCCGGACGGCCGTACGGTCGCCACGGGGGGCGTCGACCGGACCGTACGGCTGTGGGACGTGGCGGGGCGCCGGACGACCGCCACCCTCACCGGGCACAGCGACGACGTCAACGGCGTCGCCTTCACACCGGACGGGACGACGGTGGTCAGTGCGGGCGGCGACGGTACGACCCGGCTGTGGGACGTGGCCGGCGGCCGGCTGACTGCGTCGCTCGCCGGACACACCGACTACGTGCTCGGGGTGGCCGTGGACAGCCGGGGCGCTGTGCTGGCCACCGCGGGGTTCGACCAGTCGGTGGTGCTGTGGGACCTGCGGGGCGCGGTGCTGGCCTCGCGGCCGTTCACGGAGGTCTGGCACGCCGCGTACAGCCCGGACGGGAAGCTGCTGGCCACGGCGGAGGCCGATCACGCGGTGCGGCTGTGGGACGTGGCGGGGCGCAGGGTCGTGGCCACCTTCGGCGGGCACACCGAGACGGTGTTCGCGGTGGACTTCTCGCCGGACGGGCGGACGCTGGCCTCGGCCGGTTCCGACGGCACGGTCCGGCTGTGGGACGTCGCGGCGGGCGGCCCGACGGCCACGCTGGCCGGCCAGGGCGGGACCGTGTTCGCGGTGGACTTCTCGCCGGACGGGCGGACGCTGGCCTCGGCCGGCTCCGACGGCACCGTCCGGCTGTGGGACGTCGCCTCGCGCCGGCCGCTCGCCACGCTCCGCGGGCACACGGATTTCGCCAACGACGTGGCGTTCAGCCCCGACGGGCGCACCCTGGCGAGCGCCGGTGACGATCTGGCGGTCCGCCTCTGGGACGTGCCCGGCCGCCGCCCGCTGGCCGCTCTCACCGGTCATACGGGTGCGGTCCGGGGCGTGGCCTTCTCCCCCGACGGCCGCACCCTCGCCAGCAGCGGCAACGACGGGACCGTACGGCTGTGGGACGCGCGGCGCCACCGCTTCGAGTCGGCCCTGTCCGGCCACACCGGGTCGGCCCGGGGCATCGCCTTCTCCCCCGACGGCCGCACCCTCGCCAGCAGTGGCAACGACCGTACGGTGCGGCTGTGGGACGTGGCCGGCCGGCGCACGCTCGCGGCGCTCTCCGGACACACGAACGCCGTGTGGGGGGTCGCCTTCGCCCCGGACGGGGGGACGGTGGCGAGCAGCAGCACGGACGGCACGGTGCGGTTGTGGAACCTGGACGTGGGGGCGCGGCTGGCGGAGATCGACCGGCTGCGGCGGGGACGGGGCAGTCCGTCGTCCCTGGAGGCCGGGACGGACCGCTGAGGGGCCGTCCCGGCGACCGGGTCCGAGGGGCGGGGGTCAGCGGTCGCGGACCGCGACGATGCCGTTGAAGCCCGAGAAGGTGCCGCACACCGTGACGAGACGGCCGCCCGAGTCGAAGGGGGCGGTGGCGCACTCGCCGCCGAGCGCCGCGATCCTCCGGCTGGTCACCCGGAGGTTCTTGCCGAGCGGCCCCGCCCAGGGCGAGGTGGCGCTGCCGGCCGCGTCGGAGTGCATGCCGCTGCGGCCGTTGGGTGCGAGGATGATTCACGAAGGCGCGGCAGCCGGTCAGGGGTTGAGGCCGGAGACCGCGTTCGCGGTGGCCGTCAGGCCGCTGTGGATGGTCGCGGCCATGCTGCTGCTCGCGAGGTGGAACCCGAGCAGGACGCAGACGAGGGCGTGCGAGAACTTCAGCCCGCCGCTGCGCAGGAAGATCCAGGCGAGGATGAGGAGCAGGACGACCACGGAGAGGGAAAGCACCATCGAGACCTCCTGAGTCACCGTCATGGTGGCGCAGAGCGGGGTGCTTCCGGGCGAAGGACGTGTCCGCCGTACGGGTGTTGACCGTCCGTGACGGGTGGTCGGTGCTTGACGATCTCCTTCCAGTGGACCGTTCGCCCGCACCAGCGGTCGAGGAGCACCGGGTCGTGGCCCACCGCGAGCAGTCCGGCCCCCGTCTCGGCGCGGTAGTCCTCGACGACCGCGACCAGCGCGGCCGTGGTGGAGGCGTCCAGCATCGCGGTCATCTCGTCGCAGACCAGCCAGCGCGGCCGCAGCACCAGGGCCCGGGCCAGGCAGGCGCGTTGCAGCTGGCCGTCGCTGACCTCGTGGGGACGGCGGGAGAGCAGGTCCGCGCCGAGGCCCACCCGCTCCGCCAGCTCGGCCACGAGCGGCTCCGCTTCCCGACGCCGGCCGTTCGCCCGGAGGGGTTCCGCGACGAGGTCGCGGAGCCTGAGGCGGGGGTCGGCGGCGAGACGCGGCTGCTGGAAGACGACTCCGACGGCGGTGCGCAGGGAGCGGGGGGCCCGGTGGAAGAAGCCGGTGACGGTGTGGCCGTCGAGGGTGACGGTCCCCCGGTCGGGCCGGTGCAGCAGGGCGGCGACCCGGGCCAGGGTGGACTTGCCGCAGCCGCTCGGTCCGAGCAGGCCGAGGGACTCCCCCGGACGCAGGCTCAGGTGGGCGCCGCGGACCGCGGGGGCACGGCGGTCGTAACCCGCGGTGATGTCCTTGAGCTCAAGCATGGTGGCAGGCCACCCCTTCGGTGAGCACGGGCCGCCGGGTGCGGCAGAGCGGGTCGACGGCGGCGCAGCGGGCGGCGAAGGCGCAGCCCGGCGGGAGCGCGCCGAGCTCGGGCGGGGCACCGGGGACGGGGGTGAAGGCCCGTTCGGGGAGTGCGTCGAGGAGGCCCCGGGCGTAGGGGTGGCGGGGGCCGGGGCTGCCGAAGAAGGCTCCGGCCGGGGCGATCTCGACGATCCGTCCCGCGTACATGACGGCGACGGTGTCGGCGATCCGCTCGGCCGCGGCCAGGTCGTGCGTGATCATCAGCAGTGCCCGGCCGTCGGCGCGGGTGTGGGCGCGGAGTTCGTCGACGGTGCGCTCGACGAGGTCGCGGTCGAGGCCGGTGGTGGGTTCGTCGGCCAGGAGCAGCGGTGCGTCGCCCACGAGGGCGAGGGCGGTGGCCGCGCGCTGGGCGAGGCCCCCGGAGAGCTCGTGGGGGTGGCGGTCGAGGTGGGAGGCGGGGAAGGCGGCGCGGCCCGCCGCCGCCCGGGCCGCCGCGCGCACGGCGGCGAGCCGGCGCCGGCGTCCGCCGCGGGCAGGGCCGTCGGTTGTGCCGGAGGCGGGGACCCGGCCGGCCGGAGAGGGGTGGGGCCCGGCCGCCGCCGTGCCCTCGGCGGCGTCCTGGTCGGCGTACCCGGTGCCGGCCCGGTCGCGAACGGTCTCCTCCAGATGGGCGCGGACGGTGCGGACCGGGGTGAGGTGCGCGGCCGGGCTCTGCGGGACCAGGCCGACGCGTCGGCCGCGTACGGTCCGGGCGAGGGTGCGCTCGTCGGCGGCCAGCAGGTCGAGGCCGTCGGCGAGCCGGGCCGATCCGGCGGTCTCGGCGTTGCCGGGGAGCAGGCCGAGGAGGGCGGAGGCGAGTACGGACTTCCCGCAGCCGCTCTCCCCGACGAGGGCGAGGCTCTCGCCGGGGGCGAGGGTGAAGTCGGCGCCGGTGACGGCCTCCACGTAGCGGCCCGCGGGCATGCGGAAGCGGACGGAGAGGTTCTCGACGCGCAGGACGGGGCCGGTCCCCCCGGTGCGGGGGGCGTCGGCTCCGGCGGGCGTGGCGGGGGCGGGTGGTGAGGGGGTCACAGGGTCAGCTCCGAGCGGCGGCGCGGGTTGAGGCGGTCGCGCCAGGCGCCCGCGAGACCGGCGATGGCCAGGGTCGGGAGGATCAGGAGGAGGCCGGGGAAGAGGGTGGGCCACCAGTGACCGGCGAGCAGCGAACCGCGCGCGGTCTGTACCAGGTTGCCCAGGCTCGCCTGGTGGGCCGGGAGTCCGAGGCCGAGGAAGGAGAGGGCGGACTCGTGCCACATCGCGTGCGGGATCATCAGCACGGCGGCGAGGCAGGCCTGCGGGAGGACGCCGGGTACCAGGTGCCGTACGGCGACCCGCCACCGTGAGGCGCCGCCGGAGACGGCGGCGTCCACGTAGGCCCGGCCGCGCAGGGACATGACCTCCGCGCGGACGATCCGGGCCGTCGAGAGCCAGTGGGTGACCGCGACGGAGGCCACGACGGGCCAGACGCCCGGCCGGAACACCGCCACGACGAAGATGCCCAGGAGCAGGTGCGGGACGGAGGAGAGGGTGTCGACGGCGCGCATCACCATCCGGTCGGTCCGGCCGCCGAGCGCGCCCGCGGCCGCGCCCACCGCGGTGCCGATCACGGTGGCGGCGAGTGCGGCCACCAGTCCGACGAAGAGGGAGACGCGCAGTCCGTACACGCAGCGCAGCAGCAGGTCGCGTCCGACGTCGTCGGTGCCGAAGGGGTGCTCCCACGAGGGGGGGCGAAGTTTCGCCGCGAGGTCGACGGCCTGCTGGTCCAGTTGCGCCAGCGGGGGCACGAGCAGGACGGCGAGCACGATCACGGCCATGACGGTGGCGGAGGTGCGGACCCGCAGGGTGCGGGTGGAGCGGCGGGTGCGGCCCTGCGGGCGCCAGACCTGCTCAGCCATCGAAGCCCACCCTCGGGTCGGCCAGGCCGTACAGCAGGTCGGAGAGGAGGTTCCCGGCGAGTACGGCGGCGGTGGCCAGCACCGTCAGGGCGGCCAGGAGCGGGAAGTCGACGGAGGTGGCCGCCTGTACGGTCGCCGCCGCGATGCCGGGCCAGCTGAAGACCGTCTCCACCAGCAGGGCGCCGGTGATCAGTTCGGGTGTCCGGGAGCCGATCAGCGTCAGCATCGGGAGCAGGCCGGAGCGCAGGGCGTGCCCGAGCAGGACCCTGCGTTCGGCCAGTCCCCGTGCGCGGGCCCCGCGTACGGGGTCCTCCGCCAGTGCGTCGGCCACACCCTGGCGGACGTACAGGAAGAACCAGGGCAGTTGGGAGACGCCCAGGACCAGTGCGGGAAGCACCACGTGGGAGGCGACCTGCCCGGGGGTGACGGTGTCGCTGCCCGCGTCGGTGAGACCGCCCGAGGGCAGCGCGCCGAGCCGGACGGAGAAGAACCAGATGGCGAGCAGTGCCAGCCAGAAGGCCGGGGCCGCCTCCAGGGTGTAGGCGAGTGCGGACACGGCGCGGTCCAGCGGGCCGCCCGCCCGGCGGGCGGCGAGCACCCCGAGCGCGGTGCCCGCTAGTACGGCCAGGGTGAAGGCGCAGGCCGCCAGCAGCGCCGACCAGCCCACCCGCTCGGCGATGACGTCGGCGACGGGCCGGCGCATGACGGCGGAGGTCCCGAGGTCGCCGGTGAGGGCCGAGGTCAGCCAGTCCCACCAGCGTGCGACCAGGGGCCGGTCGACGCCGAGGTTGATCCGCAGCTGGTCGAGTTCGGCCTGCGAGGCGGTGAGTCCGGCGGTGCCGGCGTAGGCCTTGACGGGGTCGAAGGGGGACAGTGCGGCGAGGGCGAAGACGCCGAAGGTGACGGCGAGCAGGACGGGGGCGGCGGACAGGGTCCGCCGCCCCGCCATGCGCGCCATCGGCCTCCAGGGGAGGCGGACGGAGCGGGTGGTCACTGTGTGTGGCTCACTTCTGCTTCGGCTTCCAGCTCTCGACGTTCCACCAGGGGCCGGAGCCGAGACCGTGTTCGTGCGGCTCCACCTGGGTGCCGAGCCCGTCCCACCTGTCGTTCACGACGTAGAGGTGGTCGATGTGGGTGAGGAAGACATAGCCCGGGTTGTCGGCGAGGCGCCGCTGCACCGTGTCGTAGGCGGCCTTGCGGACGGCCGGGTCCGCACTGCGGCGGCCTTCGGCGAGGGCCGCGTCCACGGCCGGATCGTCGTACCAGGCCATGTTGTTGAAGCCGTCGCCGCCCAGCGACGAGGTGAGCAGCAGGTACTGGTCGAAGTCCGGGTCGGCCGGTGAGCCGCCGCCCGCGAGGACCGCCTCGGTCTTCATCCGGGGTTCGATGACCTCCCAGGTCCCGGCCTCTACGGTGACCTCGATACCGGCCTTCTTGGCGTCGGAGGCGAAGGCGAGGGCGTGGTCCTGGCGGATCTTGTCGCCCGAGGTGTACCAGAGCGGGAAGGAGGCGCGGACCCCGTCCTTGACGCGGATCCCGTCCTCGCCGGCCTTCCAGCCGGCGTCGTCGAGGATCCTGCGGGCCCGGTCGAGGTCGTGGCGTCGCTCGGTGCCGGCCGTGAACCACGGGCTGTCGGTCGGCACCGGGCCGAAGGCGGGTTTGCCCGCGCCTTCGAGCAGCTTGTCGACCATGGCCGTGCGGTCCACGGCGATGTCGAGTGCCTGCCGGACGGCGAGGTCGCCGGTGACCTCGTGGTGCGTCGGGAGGGTGACGTTGCGGTAGTCGAAGGTCTTGGCGGCGTAGGTGCGGCGGGACCCGTCCTTGGCGAAGCCCGCGGCCAGGTTCGGCGGCAGGACGGCGCCGTCGAGCTCGCCGGAGCGCAGCCGGGTGGCGCGGACGTCGTCGTCCTTGATCACGGCCATGGTGAACTTCTTGACCGCGGGCTCGCCGCCCCAGTAGCGGGGATTGGCCTTGAAGCTGAGCTTCTCGCCCTTGGACCAGCCGACGAGCACGTAGGGGCCGGTGCCGACGGGCCGCGTGGTGAAGTCGCCGCTGTTGACGTCCTGCGCGCCCGCGACGTGCTCGGGGGCGATGGGCAGCACGGTCCGCTCGGCGAAGGGCGCGTAGGGGTACTTCAGGGTGAAGACGACGGTGTCCTCGCCCTTCGCCTCGACGCCCTCGATCGCGTCCAGTTCGGTCTTGGAGGCGTTGTTCGTCCCCGCGGCGAGGATGGTCCGGTAGGTGAAGACGACGTCCTTGGCGGAGAAGGGGGCCCCGTCGCTGAAGGTGACGCCCCGGCGCAGCGCGAAGGTGTAGGTGCGTCCGTCCGCGGAGACCTCGGGGAGGCGCTCGGCCAGGGCGGGCTTCAGCTTCAGGTCCGCGTCGTGCGCGAGCAGACCGTCGAAGATCTTGGAGTTGCCGTCCTTGCCGTAGCCAAGCAGCGGGCTGAGGCTCTCCGGCTCGGTGGCGATGCCGACCACGACCGAGTCGGCGGCGGCCGCACCGCCGGCTCCGGGGGCGGAGCAGGCCGCCACGCCCGTGATGAGTGCGGCGGCCACCGTCGTCCTGGCCGCTCCCCGTACTGTCCGGGCCGTCATGCTCTGCACATCCCTGTTCGCGTTTATCCGTTATTGCAAAGAGATGGCAATAATGCCAGAGGTGATCAGAAGTCGACGAATCGGGTCACATCACCGGTCGGCGACGCACAGGTCTTGTCGCCCTCCCGCCTTCCGTGCCATATATGTCTAGACCTTTACGGAAGCCGAGGAAGGCACCCCGTGCGACGCAGCGCCCCCACGCTCGCCCTCTTCCTGACCCTCACCGGCGTCACGGGCCTCACCGGCCTCACCGCGTGCACCGCCCCTGACACCGAGCCGCCGTCCGCCCCCACCGGACTGACCGCCCAGGCCGGCAGTGCGACCTCCGTACACGTCATGTGGAACGCGGCGGCGGACCGGGACGGAGTGACGCGCTATCAGGTCTTCGAGGCCGGACGGCTGGTGCGGGAACTCCCCGCCGAGAAGACCATGGTCGACATCACCGGCCTCACCCCGCAGACCGGCTACTCCTTCACGGTGCGGGCCCTGGACTCCGCCGGCAACCTCTCCGGGGCCGGACCGGCCGCGGCCGTGACCACCCCGGCGGCCAGGGCCGAGGACCGCACGGCACCCACCGCCCCCGCCACCACCGAGGGCAGCGCGACCGGCCCCCGCTCCGCCCGGCTCTCGTGGACCCCCTCGACGGACGACACGGGTGTCACGGCGTACGACGTCTACCAGGCCGGCGTACGCATCCACACCGCCGGGCCCGGCGAGAGCGGGACCACGCTGACCGGCCTCCGGCCCGACACCGTCTACACCTTCACCGTGCGGGCGCGGGACGGCGCGGACAACTCCTCCCCCGACGGCCCGGCCGTGGACGTGAGCACGCCGCCCGCCTCCGGCGACGGCCCGGGCACCGCCCCCGCCGACCTCACGGCGACCGCCTCACCGGGCGCCGTCACCCTCGCCTGGACCGCCCCGGACACCGGACGCCCGACCGCCGAGTACGAGCTGCACGTCAACGGACGGCCCACCACCGTCATCCAGTTCGGCGCGGGCGCGGTGCCCCCCGGACGGGTGGAACACCGCCTCACGGTGACGGAACCCGCCGGCACCGAGTGGACCGTGAAACTGCGGGCCAGGCTCCCCGACGGCAACTGGGGGGCCTTCTCGGCGGAACGGCGGATCTCCCTCGCCGGATGACCTCCGTGCACCGATCCCGCCCGAACGGCACGGTGGGACAGGAGATCACGCACAATACTCCCGTGTTCGGTGAGTACTCGGTCAATGACAATCAGCCAGATTCCACGGACGGCGTTCCCGCCCCGGGCGCCGGGACACCACTGGGCAACCTGCCGCCGGAGTCGGCGAGCTTCATCGGCAGACAGCCCGAACTGAACCTGCTCGGGCAGCTGTTGCGCGAGCGGAGGCTGGTCACCCTGACCGGGGTGGGAGGCGTCGGCAAATCCCGGCTCGCCCTGCGCGCGCTCGCCGGGGCCGGCCGGACCCGGCCGGACGGTGTCTGGTGGGTCGACCTGTCCCCGCTGCGCGATCCCGCCCTGCTGACCGCGACGGTCGCGCACGCCGTGGGCCTCGCCGACCACACCCCGCGCCCGCTCGACGAGGAGCTGTGCGCGTGGATGGCCGACCGGGAGCTCCTGCTCGTCCTGGACACCTGCGAGCACCTGGTCCCCGAATGCCGCCACCTGGCGGGCGAACTGCTGCAGTCCGCGCCCGGGTTGACCATCCTGATCACCTCCCGGGAGCCGCTGCGCTGCGCGACGGAGGAGGTCGTCGAGGTTCGCCCGCTCCCCTGCGAAGGCCCCGACAGCGACGCCCTGGCCCTCTTCCGGGCCCGCGCCCTCGCCGCGAACCCGCGCGCCGCCGCCGTCTTCGCCGACCCCGAGCGGACCGCGGTCGCCGCCGAGGTGTGCCGGCGGCTGGACGGGATCCCCCTCGCCCTGGAACTCGCCGGCGCCCGGCTGCGGTTGTGGACCGTCGAGCAGATGGCCGAGCGGATCGGCGAGCGCTTCGAGATGCTGTCGGACGTCCGCGTCCCCCGGCCGCCCCGGCACCAGACGATGCGGACCACGATCGGCTGGAGCCACGAACTGTGCGAGCCGCTGGAACGGCTGCTGTGGGCCAGGCTCTCGGTGTTCACGGGAGACTTCGACATCGCCGCGGCACGCGCCGTGTGCGCGGGCGGACCGCTGCCCGCCGCCCAGGTGGAACGCCTGCTGGCCGGTCTCGTCGCCAAGTCCGTGGTCCTGCGCACCGAGGAGCGGGGCACCGGCACCCGCTACCGGCTGCTGGACACGATCCGCGAGTACGGGCACGACTGGCTGGCCGAGCTCGGCGAGACGCACCTGGTCACCGACCGGCACGCCCACTGGTACGCAGCCCTCTCGCACGCCGCCGACCTGGGCTGGATGGGTCCGGGGCAGGTGGACTGGTACCGCCGGATCACCGCCGAGCACGCGCAGTTGCGCACCGCCCTGGAACACCTGCTCACCTCCGACCCGACGGCGGCGCTGGAGATGGCCGGCGCCCTGTGGTTCTACTGGTTCGCGTGCGGGCACGTGCACGAGGGCCGGGCCTTCCTGGAACGGGCCCTGGAGACCGCCCCGCGCACGGAGGTCGCGTACAACCAGGCCCTGTGGTCCCTCGGACTCACGATGGTGCTCCAGGGCGACATGGACGAGGCCCGGCGCGTCGGCGAACAGTGCGCGCGGGACGCCGCCCACCTCGCCGACCCCGAACGGGAACTGCGCGCCGCCTACCTGCACGCGGCGTCCGTCCTCATGCCGGGGGACCCGGTACGCGCCCTGGAGCTGGCCGGGCCGCAGGCCCGGGCAGCATACGGCGGACGGACCACCGGGCCGGGCTGGCTGCTGTGCAAGCTGTCCACCAGCTACTCGCTGTGCGCGCTGGGACGCTTCGGGGAGGCGGCCGAGGAGGCGCGGTCGCTGCGCGAGGCCTGTGCGGAGCTGGGCGACCGCTGGATGCGGTCCTATGCGGACTACATCCTGGCGGTGGCCGCGCTGGGCCTGGGCGACCACGGGGAGGCCGCCCGCCACGTACGGGCGATGCTGTCGGGGAAGCGGCTCCTCGGCGACCGGCTGGGCATCGCACTGGGCCTGGACCTGCTGGCCGCGGCGGTGGCCGGGCTGGGCGACGGCGAACTGGCGGCCCGCCTGCTGGGCACCGGGCACGCGTGGTGGCGGACCGTGGGCCGGCCGCAGATGGGCTCACCCTCGCTGAGAGCCGTACGGGACCAGGGCGAACGACAGGCCCGGGCGGCGATCGGGGACGCGGCCTTCGAGGCGGCGTTCCTGGGCGGGGCGGCGGCGCCCACGGGCTGAGTCCGGCCCGTGGACGGCGCGCTGCGTAACTTCGCCGGGGCTCCCGTCAGTACGGGAGGGGTCTGCCCGACGGTGTGCGCAGATCCAGGTCTCGGGGGGCGGGCTTGGGGACGGGCTTGCGGATCAGCTGCTGGCGCATGCTGCCTCCTCGCTCAGACCAGGGCCGGGCGGCGGGGTTCCACCGCGCGGCTGTCGGGGAGCAGTTCACCGGTGTCGTCGAAGATCACGACTCCGTTGCAGAGCAGGCTCCATCCCTGTTCCGGATGGGAGGCCACACTGCGGGCGGCGTCGTGGTCGGCGCTGTCGGCGGCTGGGCAGGGGGGCTGGTGGGAGCACATGGCGCACCTCCTCGCGATGTGGGGCGGGAGGGCCGGTGGTCACCCGGTCGAATCCGCGATCCACGGTGGCGGCGAGTATTACTGATCGCCGCCCCCGGACGGAACCCATATTCGCCGTCCAGTTCACGGTGTGTATGCCCGATTACCATGCGCTCATGCCCGTTATCCGGATCGTTCACCGCACGTCCGCGCCCGCCGCCGGGGCGTGGTCCAGGCTCACGGACTGGAAGCGCCACGGGGCGCAGGTCCCTCTCACCCGGACGATCATCGAGACGACGCCGCCGACGCGGGTGGGAACGATCTTCACGGCCCGTACGGGTGTGGGCAGGATCACATTCGACGACCGGATGGAGGTCGTCGTCTGGCGACCGCCCGCCGCGGGCTCGCCGGGACTGGTCCGGCTGGAGAAGCGCGGCCGGGCGGTGACGGGCTGGGCGGAGATCGAGATCCGCCCCCTGCCCGCGGGCGGCGCGGAGATCCACTGGCGCGAGGACCTGCGCCTGCGCGGCCTCCCCCGCGCCCTGGACCCCGCGGTCGCGGCCGTGGGCCGCCTCCTCTTCGGCCGCGCCATCACCCGCCTCCTGCGCCCCTGAGCCCCCGGCCCACGGCGGGCCGCACGGCCGCGGGACCCGGAAGCCCCGAACGACCACCGCGGCACGCGCCGCACGACGAAGGCCCCCACCGCCGCCGGCCGGAAGGCGGACCGCGGGGCCACTCGGGCGACGGCGTGCCCACACGAGCACAGTCCGCCCCACCCACGGACCCGGCACGGTCCTGGGGCCCGCGGGCCCCAGGACCGGCTGTCCTCGATGCCGCACCACGGACCCGGAAAGCCCCCACAAGATCAACCCGCTCAACGCCCACGGTCCTCGCAACTCCCACAGATCGCGGGTGTTGCGAGGACCGTTAGAACCCAAGCAGGCCGCGGACCCGTACCGCAGCGGGCCCGGCACGGGTGCACCGCCCACCCGCCCCAGGGCCCGCAGGCCTCGGTACCGCACGGCCGCGGGCCCGCGGGGCCGCAGGGCCCCGCGGATTCGTTCGGCTCCGCGCTAGCGGATCGGCATGCCGGAGATCGTCCGCGCGATCACCAGCCGCTGGATCTCGCTCGTCCCCTCGAAGATCGTGTAAATCGCACTGTCGCGGTGCATGCGCTCCACCGGGTACTCGCGGGTGAAGCCGTTGCCGCCGAGGATCTGGACGGCCTGGGCGGTGACCTTCTTGGCGACCTCGCTCGCGAAGAGCTTGGACATCGAACCCTCCGCCGATTCGAAGGGCCGCCCCGCGACCGCCATCCACGAGGCCCGCCACACCAACAGCCGGGCGGCGTCGATCTGCGTGCGCATGTCGGCCAGCTGGAAGGCCACGCCCTGGTTGTCGATGATCGGGCGGCCGAACTGCGTACGGGTCTTCGCGTAGTCGAGGGCGACCTCGTACGCGGCGCGCGCGGTGCCCACCGCCATCGCCCCGACGGCCGGCCGCGAGGCCTCGAAGGTCGCCATGGCCGCGTTCTTGACCCGCTCGCCCCCGCCGCTGCGCGCACGCTCCCTGGCCCGTGCGAGCCGCTCGTCCAGCTTCTCCTTGCCGCCCAGCAGGCAGTTGCCGGGGATGCGTACGTCCTCCAGGACCACCTCGGCGGTGTGGGAGGCGCGGATGCCGTGCTTCTTGAACTTCTGCCCCTGGGACAGCCCGGGGGTGCCCGGCGGCACGATGAAGGAGGCGTGCCCCTTGGTGCCCAGCTCCGGGTCGACGACGGCCACGACGATGTGGACGTTGGCGATACCGCCGTTGGTGGCCCAGGTCTTGGTGCCGTTGAGCACCCACTCGTCCTTGGCCTGGTCGTAGACGGCCCGGGTGCGCATCGAGCCGACGTCCGAGCCGGCGTCGGGCTCGGAGGAGCAGAAGGCGGCGACCTTCACGTCGTCGGGGGTGCCGTACATCTGGGGGATCCAGGTGCCGATCTGCTCCTCGGTGCCGTTGGCCACGACGCCGATCGCCGCGAGCCCGGTACCGACGATGGACAGCGCGATGCCGGCGTCGCCCCAGAAGAGCTCTTCCATGGCCATCGGGATGCCGAGCCCGGTCGGGTCGAAGAACTGCTGGGCGTAGAAGTCCAGGGAGTAGATGCCGACCTTGGCGGCCTCCTGGATGACGGGCCACGGAGTCTCTTCGCGCTCGTCCCATTCGGCGGCGGCGGGTCGCATCACATCGGCCGCGAAGCCGTGGATCCAGTCCCGCACCTGCTTCTGGTCGTCGTTCAGCTCCATGGTGAACTCCGCCATGTCCCCTCCACCTGTCGTACTCGTTCGCTCCGGAAGTTACCAGCGGTAACCTGCGTGGGGACCACAGTCTGTTACCGGCGAGTAAGCACTGTCAAGCACGAGCGATGCCGTCGACGGCCCTCAGGTCGTGCCCGCCGGTTCGATCGCCGGGGCGCCTCGGGTGTTACGTTGCGTGGGCGTCAGGCACATCGCAAGGGCGGGGAGAGAACACGTCATGGAGACCACGCAGCAGACCGGCGAACCGGGAGCGGCCGAACGCCGTCGGCGCGAGCTGCTCGAAGCCGCCGACCGGGTCGTGCTCAGGGACGGCCCCAAGGCCTCCATGAACGCCATCGCGGCCGAGGCCGGCATCACCAAACCCATCCTCTACCGGCACTTCGGGGACAAGGCGGGCCTCTACCAGGCACTCGCCGTCCGGCACACCGACGCGCTGCTCGACTCGCTGCGGGCGGCGCTCGACGCCCCCGCCGAGCGCCGTCGGCGGGTGGAGTCGACCCTCGACACCTACCTCGCCGCCATCGAGGCCCGCCCGCAGGTCTACCGCTTCCTGATGCACCCGGCGGAGGACTCGCACACCGCCGAGCGCGGATTCGACGTGGGCCTGCACTCGGCCCCGCTGCTGCGCCGACTCGGCGAGGAGCTGGCCCGGGTGATCAGCGAGCGGGTCGACCTCGGCCCGGGCGGGGAGCAGCTGGCCCGGGTCTGGGGCCACGGCATCGTCGGTATGATGCACGCGGCCGGCGACTGGTGGCTGGGCGAACGCCCCTGCGAGCGCGCGGACCTGGTCACGGGGCTCACCGACCTCCTCTGGGGCCGCCTGTCCACCGCCGGCAACCGCGAGGACGGTCCCGGCTTCTGAGTTCCGCTCCGGTCCCGCCACGGCCGCCTCCGGCGACGAAGACACCGCGCGGGACGGCCCCGGGCGGAGCCGAGCGGGCCACCGGGTCCGGGCCGGCGCCCAGGATCCGATCGGCAGGAAACCCCCTGGCCCGCGAAGAACGGAGCTAGCCGCGCGCCGGGCCGGGGTCCCACGGGGCCTTGCGGATCGCCCGCTGCAGCCGGCGGGCGCGCATCCCCGTCACGCGGTCCGCGTACACGGTCCCGTCGAGGTGGTCGCACTCGTGCTGGAGGCAGCGTGCGAAGAAGCCCGTCCCGGAGATACGCACCGCGGCACCGTCCGAGGTGACCCCCTCCACGACCGCGTGGTCGAAGCGGACGGTGCCCGCCTCCAGCCCCGGCAGGGACAGGCAGCCCTCGGGCCCGAGGAACTCGTCCCCGTCGGCCGTCACCAGACGCGGGTTGACGATGTGCCCGACGTGCCGTACCTCTTCGTCATCGGGACAGTCGTAGACGAACACCCGCTGGGCGACACCGATCTGGTTCGCGGCGAGGCCGACGCCCTCGGCGGCGTACATCGTCGCGAACATGTCCTCGATCAGCCGGTCGAGGGCCGGACCGAATTCGGTGACCTCGGCGCAGGGCGAGTGGAGCACCGGATCACCCAGCAGGCTCATGGTGCGGACGAGTCCGGTGGTACCGGGGATGAGGCGCTGTCGCATGGCCGTAAGCGTACGACGGGCGACTGTATGAGGAGATCCGCGGCGGGGCTGGGGCGCCGCGGTCAAGGCTCCGGCCGGTACTGGATAGGCTGGGGCCGACCGACGCTAGGAGGACAAGGGACGATGGCAGGCAACACGGAGCCGCTTTCGCCGCGGGCCAAGCTGGCCGTGACGGCGGGCAAGGCCGCGGCGGCGGTGTCGCGGGCCGCGGGACGCGGAAGCGGATCGGTGATCGGCGGCAAGGTCGCACTCAGGCTCGACCCCGATCTTCTCGGCGCGCTGGCGCAACACCTCGACGTCGTCCTCGTATCAGCGACGAACGGCAAGACCACGACGACCCGGCTGATCGCCGAGGCCCTGCGGGCCAGCGGTCCGGTCGTCTCCAACGCCCTCGGCGCCAACATGCCGGCCGGCATCACCTCGGCGCTCGCCGGCGGCTCGGACGCCAAGTACGGCGTCATCGAGGTCGACGAGAAGTACCTGGCCGGAGTGGCCCGGGACGTCACCCCCAAGGTGATCGCCCTGCTCAACCTCTCCCGCGACCAGCTGGACCGCGCCGCCGAGACCCGCATGCTCGCGGAGAAGTGGCGTGAGGGCCTCCAGGGCTCCAAGGCCGTCATCGTCGCCAACTGCGACGACCCGCTGATCGTCTGGGCCGCCTCCTCCTCCCAGAACGTGGTGTGGGTGGCGGCCGGCCAGGAGTGGAAGGACGACGCCTGGTCGTGCCCCTCCTGCGGCGGTGTCATGCAGCGCCCGGGCGACGACTGGTTCTGCGGCGAGTGCGGCTTCCGCCGCCCGACCCCGGCCTGGGTGCTCTCCGGCGACCACGTGCTGGACCCGCACGGCTCGGCCTGGCCGATCCACCTCCAGCTGCCCGGCCGCGCCAACAAGGCCAACGCCGCCACCTCGGCCGCCGTGGCCGCCGTCTTCGGGGTCCCGCCACAGGTCGCGCTGGAGCGGATGTACCAGGTGCAGGCCGTCGCCGGACGCTACGACGTCGTCCACTTCCAGGGCCGTGAGCTGCGGCTGCTGCTCGCGAAGAACCCGGCGGGCTGGCTCGAAACGTTTTCGCTGATCGACCCGCCGCCGAGCCCGGTGATCCTCTCCGTGAACGCGCGCGGCGCCGACGGGACCGACACCTCCTGGCTGTGGGACGTCGACTACCCGCGCCTCGCGGGCCACCCGATCTTCGTGATCGGCGACCGCAAGCTGGACCTCGCGGTCCGCCTGGAGGTCGCGGGCCTGGACTTCCGGGTGTGCGAGACCCTCGACGAGGCCGTGCAGCTCGCGCCGCCCGGCCAGATCGAGCTGATCGCCAACTACACCGCCTTCCAGGACGTGCGCCGCCGCGTCGGCAACTAGTACTCATACCCCCAGAGGACACACGAGCATGAGCGACAACAGCCTGCGTCTGGTGTGGGTCTACCCCGACCTGCTCAGCACGTACGGAGACCAGGGCAACGCCCTCGTCGTGGAGCGCCGGGCCCGCCAGCGCGGCCTGGACGTCCAGCGCGTGGACGTGCGCAGCGACCAGCCCATCCCCACCTCGGGCGACATCTACCTGATCGGCGGCGGCGAGGACCGTCCGCAGCGCCTGGCCGCGGAGCGGCTGCTGCGCGACGGCGGTCTGGAGCGGGCCGTCTCGAACGGGGCGATCGTCTTCTCCGTGTGCGCCGGCTACCAGATCCTGGGCAAAGAGTTCGTCAACGACCAGGGCCAGCGCCAGGAGGGCCTCGGCCTCCTGGACGTCGTCACCGTGCGCGGTGAGGGCGAGCGGTGCGTCGGCGACGTCCTCGCCGACATCGACCCCCGGCTGGGCCTGCCGCAGCTGACCGGCTTCGAGAACCACCAGGGCGTCACCCACCTCGGCCCGACGGCGAAGCCGTTCGCCCGGGTGACCATGGGCCGCGGCAACGGCACCGGCGACGGCACCGAAGGCGCGTACAACGACACGGTGTTCGGCACCTACATGCACGGGCCCGTGATGGCGCGCAACCCGCAGATCGCGGACCTGCTGCTGAAGCTGGCGCTCGACGTGAACGCCCTCCCGGCCATGGACGACCGGTGGTACGAGGCGCTGCGCGCGGAGCGGATCGCGGCCGCGACGCAGCCCGCCTAGCACCCCCGCGGAGCGCTCATCGGGGCGGCCTCCGCATCATGTGTTCGGCCCGGTTCTCCCTAGGGGGAACCGGGCCGACGTCGTTTCGCACGACGATCACGACCAGCATGTGGAGGATGGTTCAGCACACCTCCAAACCGCTTGTAGGGTGGCCGTAGTTCCAACCGGACGACGTGGTCCGGTCGCCGGCCCACGTTGCAAAGGTCTCTTCTGCCATGCGCATAGGTGTGCTCACTTCCGGTGGCGACTGCCCCGGCCTCAACGCCGTCATCCGCTCCGTCGTACACCGCGCCGTCGTCGACCACGGCGACGAGGTGATCGGTTTCCACGACGGCTGGAAGGGCCTGCTGGAGGCGGACTACCGCAAGCTCGACCTCGATGCCGTCGCCGGCATCCTCGCCCGCGGCGGCACCATCCTGGGCTCCTCCCGGGTCCAGCCCGCGCACCTGCGCGACGGTGTCGAGCGTGCCCGCGGGCACGTCGCCGACCTCGGCCTCGACGCGATCATCCCGATCGGCGGCGAAGGCACCCTGAAGGCCGCGAACCTGCTCTCGCAGGCCGGTCTGCCGATCGTCGGCGTCCCGAAGACCATCGACAACGACATCGCCTCCACCGACGTCACCTTCGGCTTCGACACCGCCGTCGGGGTCGCCACGGAGGCGCTGGACCGTCTGAAGACCACCGCCGAGTCGCACCAGCGTGTGATGGTCGTCGAGGTCATGGGCCGCCACACCGGCTGGATCGCCCTGCACTCGGGCATGGCGGCCGGCGCGCACGCGATCGTCGTACCGGAGCGCCCCTTCGACATCGACGAGCTGACCGCGATCGTCGGCGAGCGGTTCTCCGCGGGCAAGCGGTTCGCGATCGTCGTGGTCGCCGAGGGCGCCAAGCCGAAGCCCGGCTCGATGGCCTTCGAGGAGCGCGGCAAGGACATCTACGGCCACGAGCGGTTCGCCGGCATCGGCAACCTGCTGGCCGTCGAGCTGGAGAACCGCCTGGGCAAGGAGGCCCGGCCGGTGATCCTGGGTCACGTCCAGCGCGGTGGTACGCCCACCGCGTACGACCGGGTCCTCGCCACCCGGTTCGGCTGGCACGCGGTGGAAGCGGCGCACCGGGGCGAGTTCGGCATGCTGACCGCGCTGCGCGGCACGGAGATCGAGATGGTCCCGCTCGCCGAGGCGACCTCGACCCTGAAGACCGTCCCGGCCGAGCGCTACGAAGAGGCCCAGACGGTTCTCTGACCGCTCCCGGCGTCCCATTTGCGGCAGAACCGCCCCCGCGCGCACGAGCGTACGGGGGCGGCACTAATGTGGTGGGGCAGCACAGTCGAGGGAGTGAACAGATGGACCACAGCGGGCACGGCATGGACATGCACATGGACTTGCCGCCGTTCACTCTCGGGCGCGGGCTGGAGTTCTCCTTCGACGCGTTCTTCCTGTTCGGCTCCCTGATCGGGCTCGCCCTGTACGGGTGGGGCGTGCTGCGGCTGCGCCGTCGCGGGGACTCCTGGCCGCTGGGCCGGACGATCGCGTTCACCCTCGGCGTGCTCACCGTGATCCTGGTGATGTGCACCAAGCTGAACGACTACGGCATGGTCATGTTCAGCGTGCACATGGTCCAGCACATGGTGATCAGCATGATCACCCCGATCCTGGTCCTGCTGGGCGCCCCGGTGACGCTGGCGCTGCGCGCACTGCCGCCCGCGGGCCGCGGACGCAAGGGGCCGCGCGAGCTCCTGCTGGCGCTCCTGCACAGCCGGTACATGCGGGTGATCACCCATCCGGCCTTCACGATCCCGATGTTCATCGCGAGCCTGTACGCGCTGTACTTCACCCCGCTCTTCGACTTCCTGATGGAGAGCCGCACCGGACACATCGCGATGATGGTCCACTTCTTCGCGGTCGGCATGATCTTCTTCTGGCCGATCATGGGCATCGACCCCGGCCCGCACCGTCCGGGCTACGTCATGCGGATGCTGGAGCTCTTCGCGGGCATGCCCTTCCACGCGTTCTTCGGCATCGCCCTGATGATGGCGAGCCAGCCGATGATCAAGACGTACGCGAACCCGCCGGCCTCCCTCGGCATCGATCCGCTGCTCGACCAGCAGTGGGGCGGCGGCATCGCCTGGGCATTCAGCGAGATCCCCTCGGTGCTGGTGCTGATCGCCCTGATCTACCAGTGGTACCACTCCGAGCAGCGGGCCGCGAAGCGCTCCGACCGGGCCGCGGACCGCAACGGCGACCAGGAGCTGGAGGCGTACAACGCGTATCTCGCCTCGCTCCAAGCGCGTGGCCAGTAGCGCGACCCCGCTCCGGCGCGCCACCATGGGGCATGACCGGATCCGTTAAGGCGATGGCAGTCATGACCTTCGCCGCACTGGTGGCCGTGGCCACGTATTCGGTGGTCCTCGGCAGCAACGGCTGGCTGTGGTTCGGCTGGGTGGTGCTGGGGCTGCTGACCGCGGGGATGGCCGCCTCGCGCAATGCCTGAGGAAGGTCACCACCGCCCCCTCCTTCCCGGGGCTCACCGTCCGTAATATGGCAGTGACGACGGGAAACCGACAGGAGCGGCCTGGTGTTCTACCACTTGCTCAAGCACGTGTTCCTCGGTCCGCTGCTGCGGCTGCTGTTCCGGCCGCGGATCGAGGGGCTGGAGAACATCCCCGCGGAGGGCGCCGCGATCGTCGCGGGCAATCACCTGTCGTTCTCCGACCACTTCCTGATGCCCGCGATCCTGGCGCGGCGGATCACCTTCCTGGCGAAGGCCGAGTACTTCACCGGCCCCGGGCTCAAGGGCAGGCTCACCGCGGCGTTCTTCCGCAGCGCCGGCCAGATCCCGGTGGACCGGTCCGGCAAGGACGCCGGACAGGCCGCTCTGCGCGAGGGGCTGGGGGTCCTGGCCAAGGGCGAGCTGCTGGGCATCTACCCGGAGGGGACGCGCTCGCACGACGGCCGGCTCTACAAGGGCAAGGTGGGCGTGGCCGCGATGGCCCTGGGCGCCGGCGTGCCGGTCATCCCCTGCGCGATGGTGGGTACCTTCGAGATCCAGCCGCCCGGGCAGCGGATCCCGAACATCCGGCGGGTGACGATCCGCTTCGGTGAGCCGCTGGACTTCTCCCGGTACGCCGGCATGGAGGGCGAGCGCGCCGTCCTGCGGGCGGTCACCGACGAGATCATGTACGCGATCCTCAACCTGTCCGGGCAGGAGTACGTCGACCGGTACGCGGCCGAGGTGAAGGCCGAGGAGGAGCAGGCGCGGAAGAAGGCCCGGCGCACGACGCGCTGAGCCCTCTCCCTCGTCACCGCCCACCCGGCGGCTGCCCGGCTTCCCGTCCTCAACGGACGGCGGGGGGGCTCCTCGCGCTGCGGCCGGCCCGCACCGGTGCCGTGGTCGAGCGACCGCCCGGCGGCGGCCGCGGCCGTGGCGACCGGCGCGGCGTGCGGGGGGCATGCTCGTCACCGGCCGCCCATGCCGCGAAGGTCTGGGCTACGGGCACCCGGCAGGAGTCGTAGTACGGGGCGCTCCGGAAGAAGCCCATGGGGTCGGCCGGGCCGACGATTCCGCCGAACGGGTTGGCCTTGGCCTCGCCACGGAGCTCCTGCCCCCTGGCGTCGACCTGCGCGCGGGTGTCGCCGAGGTGGAAGACGGCGTCGCTCCTGACGGCCCCGGCGGTTCTGGCGAGCGGAGCCCGCATCGTCCCGCGTTCAGCGGTCGTAGGTGCGGCAGGCTTCGTCGAGGACTTCGCGCAGCCGGAGGGCGTCCGCGGCCAGGGCCGTCACGAGGACGGCCGCACCGGCCAGCGCGGTGGCCGCGGCGTACTCGCCGAGCACGGCGGCCGGCGGCGGGTCCTCTTCGAACGCGGGATCCACGACGAGGAGTTGTCCGACGGCCCGGTGTCCGGCGAGGCCGGCCGGGCCGTCCCAGCCGCCGGGGGCGCCGGGGCCGCAGGCGAGCTCCTGGTCCAGCAGCGGCCGGCCGCCCCGGGTGACGGTGAGGCGGCTGCGCAGCAGGCCGGACGGCTCACCGTGCCGTCCGAGCACCTGTTCCTCGCGCAGCAGCAGGCGGGCGGTCGGCGCGAGGCGGACGCGGGTGCGCACCCGCAGGTCGCTGCCGCGGACCGAGACGAGGGGCTCCGGCAGCCACCGCACCGCGGCTCCGTCCTCCAGGTCCAGATCCACGTCGTAGCGCGCGGGCTCGCCCGCCCGGCCGGGCAGGGCCAGGGTGGCCGCCGCCGAGGCCAGGGCCAGCCGGGCCCCGGGCCCGGCGGTGGCACGGACGGTGAGGTGGTCGCCGCCGAGCGGGGCGCTCATCGCGCCGACCAGGACGACGCCGGCCTCGGCCTCCCCGCCACGGGTGCGGCGCAGGGCGAGCGGGCCCTCACCGGCCAGCAGGGGCAGTGCGGTCCCGCCCCTCCCGTCGGCCACGGCGTGGATGCGGGCCGTGGCCCGCACCCCCGTGGCGGGCGGGGCGACGGGGGGCGCGGTGGTCACCGTACGGTCCAGGCGGCGATCCGCGCGCGGACCCAGTCGGCCACCGGGGCCACACCCTCGGGGCCGCGCAGCGACTGGAAGGCCACGGGCAGCTCGCCGCGTTGCCCGGCGGCGTCGCGGGCCATCCGGTCGAGGTCGGAGCCGACGTGGGGGGCGAGATCGGTCTTGTTGACGATGAGGAGGTCGGCGGTGGTGACGCCAGGGCCTCCCTTGCGCGGGATGTCGTCCCCGCCGGCGACGTCGATGACGAAGATCTGGGCGTCGACGAGCCCTCGGGAGAAGGTGGCGGTGAGGTTGTCCCCGCCGGACTCGACGAGGATCAGGTCGAGCGGGGCGTGCTCGCGGAAGGCGTCCTCCAGTTCTTCGACGGCCTCCAGATTGGCGGAGATGTCGTCGCGGATGGCGGTGTGCGGGCAGGCTCCGGTCTCGACGGCGGTGATCCGCTCCGGCGGCAGGACCGCTTCGCGCAGCAGGAACTCGGCGTCCTCGCGGGTGTAGATGTCGTTGGTGACCACCGCCATGGACAGGTCGGTGCGCAGGGCGCGGCAGAGGGCGGCGACGGTGGCGGTCTTGCCGGAGCCGACGGGTCCGCCGAGGCCGATGCGCAGGGCGCGCCGGGTGCCGTCGGCGCGCAGCGGTTCGGCACTGTGGGTGTGCCGGTGGGTGTGGGCGACGGCGTGGTCGAGGTGCATGGGGTGCTCCCGTGGTCGAAGGGGTGCGGTGGGGCGCCGGTCGGCGGGCGGCGGGCGCCGGGTGGTCAGGAGGCGAACAGGCGTACCGGCCAGCCGGCATGGACCTCGGCCGCGATCTCCAGCAGCGGCGAGGAGGCCGCCGGCAGGGCCTCGGGTCCGTCCAGCAGCGCCCGGCGTCCGGCCTCGGCGGCCCGGGCCGCGACGGCGTCGAGCTCGGGGGCGAGCCGGGCCAGGACCCCGCTCGCCTCGAAGGGGTCCAGGCCCAGCAGCCGCACGGTGGCGGTGGCAGGGCCTCCGACGCTCTCGTACGCCGCCACGTGCGCGGCGTCGAGCGGCCCGAGCCCGGCCGCCCGGGCGGTGAGGCCGAGCACGACGGGCTGGTGGGCGCCGCGCGGGAAGACGGCGGCGAGCCGATCCAGTGCGGGGTCGGGCCAGGTCGCCCGCGCCGCCCGCAGCAGTTGGCGGCCCAGCCGCCGCGCCGCGGTGCGCAGCGCGGGCGACGGGGTGCGGGCGTCGGCCGCGGCGTCGAGCACGGCCGGATCGAGCCCGAGGGCCGCCGCGGCGGCGAGTGCCGCCGCGGTGAGCCCGGCGGTGTGCAGCCTGCCCCGGCAGAAGTCCTCCAGGGTGGCGGCGTCGTGGATCCGGCCCGCCTTGCAGGCGGCCTCGGCCCCGCCGGAGTGGGCGTGCCCCCCGGCGGGGAACCGGCCGTCCGCGAGGACGAGCAGGGCGGCGAGGCTCATGCGCGGGGGCCCATCAGAAGAGGAAGTAGCGCTGGGCCATGGGAAGTTCCGCCGCGGGCGCGGGCTCCACGGCCTCGCCGTCGATGGTGACGGTGAAGGTGTCGGCGTCGACCTCGACCCGGGGCATGGCGTCGTTGTTGCGCATGTCCGCCTTGGTCACCTTGCGGGTGGTCTCTATGGCGGTGAACCGCTTGCCGAGTCCGAGCCGTTCGGGCAGGCCGTCGTCGAGCGCGGCCTGGGCGGTGAAGTTCAGCGAGTTCATGCCGGGCGCACGGCCGTGGCCGCCGAACATCGGTCGGGGCAGGACGGGCTGGGGGGTGGGGATGGAGGCGTTGGCGTCGCCCATCTGCGCGTAAGCGATCTGGCCGCCCTTGATGACGACCTCGGGCTTGACACCGAAGAAGGCCGGGTTCCACAGCACCAGGTCGGCGAGCTTTCCGGTCTCGACCGAGCCGACGTCGCGGGCGATCCCCTGGGCCACGGCGGGGTTGATCGTGTACTTGGCGACGTAGCGGCGGGCCCGGTGGTTGTCGGCGGGTCCGTCGCCGGGGAGGAAGCCACGGCGCCGCTTCATCACGTGGGCGGTCTGCCAGGTGCGCAGCACCACCTCGCCGACGCGCCCCATGGCCTGGGAGTCGGAGGAGATGATGGAGATGGCACCGAGGTCGTGCAGGACGTCCTCGGCGGCGATCGTCGAGGGCCGGATGCGGGACTCGGCGAAGGCGAGGTCCTCGGGGACGGCGGGGTTGAGGTGGTGGCAGACCATCAGCATGTCGAGGTGTTCCTCGACGGTGTTGACGGTGTGCGGCCGGGTGGGGTTGGTGGAGCTGGGCAGGACGTTCGGCTCGGAGACCACGGTGATGATGTCGGGTGCGTGCCCGCCGCCCGCGCCCTCGGTGTGGTACGAGTGGATGGTCCGGCCGGCGATGGCCGCGAGGGTGTCGGCGACGAAGCCCGCCTCGTTGAGCGTGTCGGTGTGGATGGCGACCTGGGCGCCGGTCTCGTCGCAGACGCTCAGGCAGGCGTCGATGGCGGCGGGGGTGGCCCCCCAGTCCTCGTGGATCTTGAAGCCGAGGGCTCCACCGCGCAGTTGGGAGTGCATGGCCTCGCGGGAGGTGGTGTTTCCCTTGCCGAGGAGGCCGATGTTGACCGGGTGGGCCTCCAGCGCCGCGAACATCCGGGCCAGGTGCCAGGGCCCGGGGGTGACGGTGGTGGCCTTGGTGCCCTCGGCCGGTCCGGTGCCGCCGCCGACCAGGGTGGTGATCCCGGAGGCGAGGGCCTCGTCGACGACCGTCGGGGAGATGAAGTGCACGTGGGCGTCGATGGCGCCGGCGGTGACGATCTTCCCGTTGCCCGCGATGATCTCGGTCTCGGGGCCGATGACCAGGGCGGGGTCGACACCGTCCATGGTGTCGGGGTTGCCGGCCTTGCCGATGCCGCAGATCCGGCCGTCGCGGATGCCGAGGTCGGCCTTGACGATGCCCCAGTGGTCGAGGATCACGACTCCGGTGATCACGGTGTCGGCCGCACCCTCGGCCCGGGTGGTGCGGGCCTGGCCCATGGATTCGCGGATCACCTTGCCGCCGCCGAAGACGGCTTCGTCGCCCGACCGGCCGGGGCCGCCGGCGAGGTCCTGCTCGATCTCGACGAAGAGGTCGGTGTCCGCGAGGCGGATCCGGTCGCCGGCCGTCGGGCCGAAGAGGTCCGCGTACACCCGGCGGGAGATCTCAGCCATCGAGCGGCCCCCCGGTCTCGCCGCGCAGTCCGGGTACAGTCCGCGCGCCCGCCAGCGGGACGAGTTCCACCGCCGCCGGGATGCCCGGCTCGAAGCGCACGGCCGTGCCGGCGGCGATGTTGAGCCGGAGCCCGTGGGCCGCCGCGCGGTCGAAGTCGAGGCCGGGATTGGCTTCGGCGAAGTGGTAGTGGGAGCCGACCTGCACGGGCCGGTCGGCGGCGTTGAGCACGGTGAGACGGGTGACGGGGCGGCCCTCGTTGAGGAGCACCGGTCCCTCACCGAAGGCGATTTCGCCGGGGATCATGCGGGGTGCTCCTTGTCAGACGATGGGGTCGTGGACCGTGACGAGTTTGGTGCCGTCCGGGAAGGTCGCCTCGACCTGCACGTCATGGATCATCTCGGGGATCCCCTCCATGACGTCCGCGCGGCTCAGCACGGTGCGGCCGGAGGCCATCAGCTCAGCCACCGTGCGGCCGTCGCGGGCCCCTTCGAGGATGTGCGACGTGATCAGCGCCACCGCCTCGGGGTGGTTGAGGAGCACCCCGCGCGCCTTCCGCTTCCCGGCCACGTCCGCGGCCACGTGGATGAGCAGTCGCTCCTGTTCGTGCGGTGTCAGTTGCACTCGTATCACCAAGCTTCCAGGACAAGATCGACTTCGCGCCGATGGCGACCCTAACGGCCTTCAACGCTCTGTTGACCTGCACATTTCCGACCCAAGCGTCCCTTGCCCAACGTGGGGGAAGGCTTTCCGTTGCGCCCACCGCAGCTTTACCGGCTCATGGGTGATCACTGGTGGTCGCACGTGACCGCCACGCTAGGGTCCGCTCTTTTCCGCTGCGTTAACCCACGTTTCGGGAAGGCTCCCGGTTCGGGCCCGCGGCCCCCGGGGGCCGTCTTCCGTATACGGAGAGAGCCGGGCGCCCGGCCGTCCGGGCGCCCGGCGTGCACGGACGGTCCGGCGGCGCAGTGGTGCGGTCAGCAGCCGCCGGCCGCCGCGGCGGGTGCGCCCGCGGTCCAGGGCAGGGCGATCCAGACCGTCTTGCCGCCCTCCTCGGTGGGGGTGACCGAGAGCCGGCCGCCCGCCTCCGCGGCGAGCCAGCGGATGATGACCAGCCCCCGGCCGTTGTCCTGCTGGACGGCGGCCGGAAGCCGCCTGGGCCATCGCGGGTGGCTGTCGGTCACCCCGACCCGGAGCCATTCCTCTCGCTCCAGACGGATGTCGACGGTGAAGGTGGGCGACTGGCCGAAAGTATGCTGTACGGCGTTGGTGGCGAGCTCCGAGACGATCAGCCGGACGCTGTCCGCGGTTTCGGCGTCATCGGGCAGTCCCCATGCGCACAGCACCTCCGCGACGTAGCGCCGGGCAGCGGCCACCGAGGCGGGATCGCTCGGCAGAGTGACGGATGCTTCCTGGTGGTCTGCCATGGCGACGTCCCTTTCCCACCGGGTCGGAAACTCCCCGGATCTGTGCTGGACGCCAGAGTGCCACCCATCGTGGCGCCGCACCTGCCTTTCCCCAAAGATGTGCATATATCTGTCGCCCGTTGCGGTGAACTCTGCTACGGAAGAGCGTATTTGGACGGCAGACTGGTGCGACCTGTGCCGGTGGAAGGAGGCGGGTGTGCAGCACGGTCCCGCGGTGCGCCGGCGTAAGCTCGGCGAGGAACTGCGTGCCCTGCGTGACCGGTCGGGACTCACCAGTGGTGAGGCCGCCCGGATCATGGGATGGCACCAGTCGAAAATCAGCCGCATCGAGACGGGCCGCAGCGGCGTGAAACCGGAGGACATCCGACTGCTTCTCGATGCCTACGGAGAGGTCGTGAGCCCGGAACAGCGGGCGCTGCTGGAGGCCCTCTCCGTCTCGGCCGCCGGCCCCGGACCGGGCGGGGGCACCGGGCGGGGGCGCCAGTGGTGGCACGACTACCGGGGGCTGCTGCCCCAGGAGTACCGGGACTTCATCAGCCTGGAGGCGGGGGCCCGGTCCGCCCGTACGGTGGAACTGTCCGTGGTGCCTGGACTGTTGCAGACCCCCGAGTACGCGCGCGCCGTGACCCGGGCCGCCCTCGGTGGGCTGCCGGAGCCGAAGGTGGACGCCCTGGTCGACGTACGGCTCGCCCGGCAGGCGGTGCTGCGGGCGGATCCGCCGCTGGAGCTGAGTGCGGTGCTGGACGAAGCGGTGCTGCGCCGGCAGATCGGCGGGCCGGGGGTGATGGGCGAGCAGCTGAGGCACCTGGTCCGGGTGGCACAGCTCCCCCAAGTGACCCTACAGGTACTGCCGTTCAGCGTGGGTGGTCATCTCGGCCTGACAGGACCGTTCGTTATTTTCTCATTTACGAACATCGCCGATCTGGATGTGGTGGTACTCGACCATTTGACGAGTAGCCTCTATCTGGAGCGGAAGGAAGACCTAGAGGCGTACGGCGCCGCGTTCCGCACCATCCAGGCGCACGCCCTCCCGCCCCAGGACTCGTCTGAACTCATCAGCTCACTCGCTGACGACGCGTAGAGGAGGCACCCCCGTGTCCGCAACCCCCTTGAGCACCAGCGGACTTCTGATCAGAGCTGCGCGGTGGCGGCGGAGCAGCCGCAGCACCGGCATGAACAACTGCGTGGAAGCGGCCGTCCTCGGCGACGGCCTGCTGGCCGTCCGCGACTCCAAGCGGACGGACGGCCCGGCCGTGCTCTTCACCGGGCCGGCCTGGGACGGCTTCCTGGTCTCCGTACGGGCGGACGACCGCGCGCCCGTCTGACAGCCCCGTCCACCCGTCTGACAGTCCCGTCCGACAGCCCCGTCTAACAGTGCGTGGCTCCGGCGGGCGCGGCCCGGACGATCGTCGTGACCGCCCGATCGATCTCGTCCCCCGTGAGATCGGCCCGGGCGGTCAGCCGCAGCCGGGAGATACCGTCCGGCACCGACGGCGGGCGGAAGCATCCCACAGACAGACCTGCCTCGCGGCAGTCGGCGGCCCAGCGCAGTGCCGCCGAGGCGGACGGGGCCCGTACCGACACCACGGCCGCGTCCGGCCGGGCCGCGGTCAGGCCGGACGCGGTGAGCCGCCCGTACAGCCGGCCGGCCACCTCGCGGGCACGGTCGGCGCGTTCCGGTTCCCGCCGGAGCAGGCGCAGGCTCGCCAGTGCCGCGCCCGCGGCGGCCGGGGCCAGCCCGGTGTCGAAGATGAAGGTGCGCGCGGTGTTGACGAGGTGCCGGATCACCTTGGCCGGACCGAGCACGGCTCCGCCCTGGCTGCCCAGTGACTTCGAGAGCGTCAGGGTGGCGACCACATGGGGCGCGCCGGCCAGCCCGGCGGCGTGCAGGGCGCCCCGGCCGCCCTCCCCCAGCACGCCCAGCCCGTGCGCGTCGTCCACGAGCAGGGCCGCGCCCGCGTCGCGGCACACCGCGTCGTACCCGGCGAGCGGTGCGGCGTCCCCGTCCACGGAGAACACCGAATCGCTGACCAGCAGGGCCCGGCCCTCGTGCGCGGCGAGAGCCTTGCGCGCGGCGTCCGGATCGGAGTGCGGGACCACCGCCGTCCCGGCGCGCGAGAGCCGGCAGCCGTCGACGATGGAGGCGTGGTTCCCCGCGTCGGAGACGACGAGCGTGCCCCGGTCGCTGAGTGCCGTGACGGCGGCGAGGTTGGCCGCGTACCCGGAGGACAGGACGAGCGCGGCCTCGAACCCGCAGAAGGCGGCGAGTTCCCGCTCCAGTTCCGCGTGCAGCTCGGTGGTGCCGGTGACGAGACGGGAACCGGTGGCTCCGGCTCCCCAGCACTCGGCCGCCTCGCGGGCCCCCCGGACGGTCTCGGGGTGCCGGGACAGGCCGAGGTAGTCGTTGCTCGCGAGGTCCAGCAGGGGCGACACCGGCGGCCGGGGGCGCAGGGTGCGGACCAGTCCGGCCCGCTCCCGTACGCTCTCCGCGGCGTCGATCCAGGCGAAGACGTCCGCGGGGTCGGCAGTGTGCTGGGGCATCGGCGATTCCTCGTGTTTTGTCGGCAGTCCACAGACCAGCCCGACCCTAGCCGCCGCGGCCGGTCCGCCAGGTGTGGTGATACACACACACCCATCCGGCCATGTTGTGCGATCTCTCCTTGGCCGGGAGCGGTGGTGTGGGACAGGATCTGGTCCATGGACCTGCTGAACACCCTGGTGGACAAGGGGCTGCGGCGCGAGCTGCCGACCCGCGAAGAAGCACTCGCCGTACTGGCGACTTCTGACGACGAACTGCTCGACGTGGTGGCCGCGGCCGGCAAGGTGCGCCGCCAGTGGTTCGGGCGTCGGGTCAAGCTGAACTACCTGGTCAATCTGAAGTCGGGCCTGTGCCCGGAGGACTGCTCCTACTGTTCCCAGCGCCTGGGCTCGAAGGCGGAGATCCTCAAGTACACGTGGCTGGGGCCGGAGGAGGCCTCGCAGGCCGCCGCCGCGGGCGTCGCGGGCGGGGCGAAGCGGGTCTGCCTGGTGGCGAGCGGCCGCGGTCCGACGGACCGTGACGTCGAGCGCGTCGGCAGGACGATCGAGGCGATCAAGGAGCAGAACGAGGGCATCGAGGTGTGCGCCTGCCTCGGTCTGCTCTCGGACGGCCAGGCGGAGAAGCTGCGCGAGGCGGGCGCCGACGCCTACAACCACAACCTGAACACCTCCGAGGCCACCTACGGCCAGATCACCAGGACCCACACCTACGCCGACCGCGTGGACACCGTGGAGAAGGCGCACGCGGCGGGCCTGTCGGCCTGCTCCGGCCTGATCGCGGGCATGGGCGAGACCGACGAGGACCTCGTCGACGTGGTCTTCTCGCTGCGCGAGCTGGACGCCGACTCGGTCCCGGTCAACTTCCTGATCCCCTTCGAGGGCACTCCGCTGGCCAAGGAGTGGAACCTCACCCCGCAGCGCTGCCTGCGCATCCTGGCGATGGCGCGGTTCGTCTGCCCCGACGTCGAGGTCCGGCTGGCGGGCGGACGCGAGGTGCACCTGCGCTCGCTGCAGCCGCTGGCCCTGAACATCGTCAACTCGATCTTCCTGGGTGACTACCTCACCAGTGAGGGCCAGGCCGGTCAGGCCGACCTCGACATGATCGCGGACGCCGGTTTCGAGGTGGAGGGCGCCGGTACGACGACCCTGCCCGCGCACCGCTCCGACGCGGCGGCCCCCGCCGGTGGCGGCTGCGGCTCCGGCGGCGGCGCCTCGCTGTGTGGATCGGGTGCGGGTGCGGCTTCGGACGCGGACGCGGACGCCGCGGGCTGCGGTTCGGCGTGCGGCGGCTGCTCCGGGCACGCGCACGCGGAGGCCGCCCCGGTGGCGGCGCAGCCGGCCCAGGCCGAGCCCGGCGCGCTCCGGTCGGACCTGGTGGCGGTACGCCGCCGTGGCGCGGGGACGGACATCGCCCCCAATGCCTGAGCAGTCGCTCCCGCCGTCGGCCGGCGCGGACCTGCTCGCGCTGGACCGGCAGCACGTCTGGCACCCGTACGGCCCGATGCCTGGGCGGCAGGAGCCGCTGGTCATCGCGTCCGCGTCGGGGGTGCGGCTGAGGCTCGCCGAGCCGTCCCAGGGGGAGGGCCACGACGAACTGGTCGACGGTATGTCCTCCTGGTGGTCGGCCATCCACGGCTACAACCATCCGGTGCTCAACGAGGCCGTGACCGCGCAGCTCGGCCGTATGTCGCATGTGATGTTCGGCGGTCTCACCCACGAGCCCGCCGTCCGTCTCGCCGCGAAGCTCGTCGAGATCACCCCGCCGGGACTGGAGCACGTCTTCCTCGCCGACTCCGGTTCGGTCTCCGTCGAGGTCGCCGTCAAGATGTGTCTGCAGTACTGGCGTTCGCTGGGGCGCACGGGCAAGACCAGGCTGATGACCTGGCGCGGCGGCTACCACGGTGACACCTGGCAGCCCATGGCCGTCTGCGACCCCGAGGGCGGCATGCACGAGCTGTGGCAGGGTCACCTTCCGCGGCAGGTCTTCGCGGACGCGCCGCCCGGCGGCTTCGACACGCCCGTGGATCCCGCGTACGCCGACCACCTGCGCGACGTGATCGCCGCGCACGCGGACGAGCTGGCCGCCGTGATCGTGGAGCCGGTGGTACAGGGTGCGGGCGGCATGCGCTTCCACAACCCCGGCTATCTGCGGGTGCTGCGCGAACTGTGCGACGAGTACGGGGTTCTGCTGATCCTGGACGAGATCGCCACGGGCTTCGGCCGCACGGGCGCGCTCTTCGCGGCCGACCACGCGGGGATCACCCCGGACGTGATCTGCCTGGGCAAGTCCCTGACCGGCGGCTACCTCACGCTGGCGGCGACCCTGTGCACGGCACGGGTGGCCGACGGGATCTCCCAGGGCGAGGTCCCGGTGCTCGCGCACGGACCGACCTTCATGGGGAACCCGCTGGCCACTGCGGTGGCGCTGGCCTCCGTGGAGCTGCTGCTGGGCCAGGACTGGGCGCTGGAGGTCAAGCGGATCGAGGCGGGGCTGCGCGCGGGCCTGTCCGCCGCGGCCGACGTCCCCGGTGTGCGGGACGTACGCGTGCTGGGCGCGATCGGCGTGGTCCAGCTGGACCACGAGGTCGACGTGGCGGCGGCCACCCGGGCGGCGGTGCGCGAGGGCGTGTGGCTGCGGCCGTTCCGGGACCTGCTCTACGTGATGCCGCCGTTCGTCTCGGGCGACGCGGATGTGGCCCGGATCTGCCGCGCGGTGTGCGCGGCGGCCCGGGAAGGCTGAGGGGCTGGGATGACCGTACTGATCGTGTCCGGGACGGGCACGGAGATCGGCAAGACCGTGGTCACCGCGGCCGTCGCGGCGGCGGCCGTGGCGGCGGGCCGCTCGGTGGCGGTGCTCAAGCCGGCGCAGACCGGCGTCGGCCCGCACGAGCCTGGGGACGCGGCGGAGGTGGTACGGCTGGCCGGTTCCGCCGTCACGGCGAGGGAACTGGCCCGCTATCCGGAGCCCTTGGCCCCGGACACGGCCGCCCGGCGCGCGGGGCTGCCGACGCTGGCCCCGACGCAGATCGCGGAGGCCGCCCGGCGGCTGTCCGAGGACCACGACCTGGTCCTGGTGGAGGGCGCGGGCGGGCTGCTCGTGCGGTTCGACGAGGCGGGCAGCACCCTGGCCGACGCGGCGCGCCTGCTGGACGCCCCGACGCTGATCGTCGCCCAGGCGGGCCTGGGGACCCTCAACTCCACGACCCTCACAGCGGAGGGCCTGCGGGCCCGGGGCCTGACCCCGCTGGGCGTGGTGGTCGGGAGCTGGCCGCGGTCCGCGGACCTGGCGGCCCGGTGCAACCTGGCGGACCTCCCGAAGTCCTCGCAGGTGCCCCTCCTGGGCGCGATCCCGGAGGGCTCGGGCAGGCTGCCCCCGGAGCGCTTCCGCGCGGCGGCCCCCTCCTGGCTGGCCCCGTCGCTGTCGGGCACCTGGTCGGCGGAAGCCTTCCTCACCACCTGGTCCCCGCCGGCCTACGCCCCCGCCGGCGCCTGACAACCACCCCGGGCCCCGCCGACGTGCCGGGCCCGGGGGCCGGGGGCCGACGTGCCGGGCCCGGGGCCAGGGGCCGACATGCGGGGACCGGGGCCAGGGCCGGGGACCGGGGCCAGGGCCGGGGACCGGGGCCAGGGCCGGGGCCGGGGCCAGGGCCGGGGCCAGGGACCGGGGCGGCGCCCCGCCCCTTCGGCCCCTGGCCCTTCGGCCCCGTTGGCCCCGTGGGCCCGGCCCCGCGTTCACGCGGGGCCGGGGCGCCCGCTCCCGGGAATCCGCGGCCCCGCCGGCGAGGCGAGCGGCTTCACCCAGCGCGTCCACTGGTCCTGGGGCCCGTACCCTGCGGCCTGCCACGCCGGGTGCGCCCGCTCGTTGCGGTCGAGCACCATCGCGTCGGCCCGCCGCCCGCCGAGTCCGGCGAAGCGCTCCTCGGCGGCGGCCAGCAGTGCCGTGCCTATCCCCTGCCGCCGGTGACCGGGGTGCACGGCGAGCCGGTAGAGGTGGCAGCGCCAGCCGTCGAACCCGGCGATCACGGTCCCGACGAGCTCGCCGTCGCGGCGTGCAAGCAGCAGCGCCCGCGGGTCCCGCTCGTGGAGTCGCTCGACGCCCGCGAGGTCGTCGCTGATGCTCGTCCCCTCGGCGGCGGTCTTCCAGAAGTCCAGGACGTCACGGAGGTCCTCGGCCGACGCGGGGCCGATATGGAGATCACTCATGCCGGGATCTCATCATCAGGCGGCGCTGCGCCGAAAGGATGATCCGGCCGCTTTGCTCGTCCTTTACCATGTGGGGACAGATCCTCCTGAGTGAAAGGTGTGAGCGTCCGCCCATGGGCGAGCCTCCCAGTCCACGACACAGCACTTCGCGGCCCCCGCGACGTCACCGTTCGCGACACCGCGCGATCCCCCTCCTCCTGGCCGATCATGGGACGGAGGTGATCGACCGATGACCGAGGTGCTCCTGCTCGTCGTGGCACTGCTGCTCTGCCTTGCCTGCGGGGTGTTCGTCGCGGCCGAGTTCTCCCTCACGACCGTCGAGCGCAGCGAGCTCGAGCGGGCCGCCGAGCGCGGTGAGCGCGGCGCCGACAGCGCTCTGTCGGCCGTCCGCAGCCTCACGTTCCAGCTTTCCGGCGCCCAGCTCGGCATCACCGTGACCGGCCTGGTCATCGGCATGATCTCCAAGCCCTCGATCGCCGCCCTGCTCCAGGGCCCGTTCGAGGCCATGGGGCTCTCGGCGGGCGCCGCGTCCTCCACCGCCCTGGTTCTCGGAACGGCCCTGTCCACCGTCGTCCTGATGGTCGTCGGCGAGCTGGTGCCGAAGAACTGGGCCATCTCCTCGCCGCTGGTGATCGCCAAGCGGGTGGCGACCTTCCAACGGGTCTTCAGCCGTGCGTTCCGGCCGCTGATCAGCCACCTCAACACCACCGCGAACCACATGGTGCGCCGCTTCGGCATGGAGCCGACCGAGGAGCTGGCCTCCGCGCGGACCCCGCAGGAGCTGGTCGCCCTGGCCCGGCACTCCGCCAGGGAGGGCGCCCTGGAGAAGGACACGGCCGAGCTGTTCGTCCGGACCCTGAACCTGGCCGATCTGACCGCGGAGAACGTGATGACCCCGCGCGTCCAGGTCACCGCCCTCGACGTGCAGACCACCGCCGAGGACGTCGCGAACGCGACGATGGCCACCGGTCTGTCCCGCTTCCCGGTCTACCGCGGAAGCCTCGACACCGTCGTCGGCACCGTCCACATCAAGGACGTGCTGGCGCTGCCCGCCGAGGAGCGCCGCCGCCGTCCGGTGTCGCAGCTGCTGCGCGAGCCCCTCCTCGTACCGGAGTCCCTGACCGTGGACCGGCTGCTGGACCGGCTGTCCGGCAAGCAGACCATGGCCGTGGTCATCGACGAGTACGGCGGCACGGCGGGCGTGGCCACGCTGGAGGACATCGTCGAGGAGGTCGTCGGCGAGGTCCGCGACGAGCACGACCCGCACGAGACCCCCGACCTCGCCCCGGCCGGCACGGACGCCTCCGGGCGCCGGCTCTACTCCGCCGACGGGGCCACACGCACCGACCAGCTCCGGCGGATCGGGCTGAGCGTGCCGGACGGCCCGTACGAGACCCTGGCCGGCCTGATAGCGACCGAGCTGGGCCGGATCCCGGCCGTCGGCGACAGCCTGGAGCTGGGCGGCTGGCGGCTGGACGTGGTGGACGACATCGGGCGCCGGGCGGCGCGGGTGCTGCTGCACGCGCCCGCCGGGTCGGCCGGTCCGGCCGAGGGTACGGAGGACGCGCGATGACCGCGATCCAGTTGTTGATCGGCCTGGCGACCCTGGTCGTGAATGCCTTCTTCGTCGGCGCGGAGTTCGCGCTGATCTCGGTCCGGCGCAGCCAGATCGAGCCGTACGCCGAGCAGGGCGACCGGCGCGGCCGCGCCGTCCTGTGGGGCCTGGAGCACGTGTCGGCACTCATGGCGGCGGCTCAGCTCGGCATCACCCTCTGCACGCTGGTACTGGGCGTGGTGGCCGAACCGGCCATCGCCCATCTGCTGACCCCGCTCTTCGACCTGGTCGGGGTGCCGTCCGGGCTGACGCACGCCATCTCCTTCGTGGTGGCGCTGGCGCTCGCGACGTACCTGCACATGCTCTTCGGCGAGATGCTGCCGAAGAACGTGGCGCTGTCCGAGCCGGTGCGCACGGCCCTGCTGCTGGGGCCGCCGCTGGTGACCCTGACCCGGGCGCTGCGGCCGGTGATCTTCGCGATCAACGCCTTCGCCAACGCCCTGCTGCGGCTGCTGCGGGTGGAGGCCAAGGACGAGGTCGCGGCGACGTTCTCGGACGACGAGCTGGCCCGGATGGTGAAGGACTCCAGCGAGGCCGGGCTCCTCGACGGCCGGGCGAGCGAGCGCCTGCACGATGCCCTGGAACTGGGCCGACGGCCCGTCATCGACGTGGTGCTGCCCGCGGAGCGGGTGATCTCGGCCCGCGAGGGCATCACTCCGGCCGGGCTGGAACGGCTGTCGGCGGAGAGCGGGTACTCCCGCTTCCCGGTGGTCGACGCGCAGCAGGGCATCCTGGGCTACCTGCACGTGAAGGACGCCCTGGACGCGGACGCGGAGTCGCGCGACGAGCCCTTCCCGGCGTCGGCGCTGCGGCCGATCGCGCAGGTCCGGGCGGAGACACCGCTGGACGACGTGCTGACCGCCATGCGGCGCAGCCGTACCCACCTGGCGGCGGTACTGGGCGCGGAGGACGCCATGACGGGTCTGGTGACGATGGAGGACGTACTGCGGGAACTGTTCGGCAGGCCGGCTTCCGCGTGACGCCCGGGGTGTGGGTCCCCGGCCCCGCGGGGCCGGGGTACCGCGCGGTAACATCACTGCGCCATGGAGATGAATGCGCCTTACACCAGTTTCGTCGCGGTCGGTGACTCCTTCACCGAGGGCATGTCCGACCTCCTGCCGGACGGCTCCTACCGCGGCTGGGCCGATCTGCTGGCGGCCCGTCTCGCGGCGCGCCAACCATGCTTTCGCTACGCGAACCTCGCGGTCCGCGGGAAGCTGATCGGCCAGATCACCGAGGACCAGGTCCCGGTGGCGGCCGCGATGGGCGCGGACGTGGTGACCCTGGTGGGCGGGCTGAACGACACCCTGCGCCCCAAGGTGGACATGGGCCGGGTGCGCGCCCACTTGGAGGCGGCCGTGGAGCAGCTCGCGCCCTCGTGCAAGCAGCTCGTCCTGATGCGCTCCCCGGGGCGCGACGGGCCGGTGATGGAACGCTTCCGCCCCCGGATGGAGCAGCTGTTCGCCACCATCGACGAGCTCGCCGCCCGGCACGGCGCCCTGGTGGTGGACCTCTACGGGGCTCCCGTCCTCGCCGACCCGCGGATGTGGGACGTCGACCGGCTGCACCTGACGTCGGAGGGCCACCGCCGGGTGGCGGAGGCCGTCTGGCAGACGCTGGGCCTGCCCGCCGAGCTGGACTGGCGCACCGAACTGCCCGTCGCCGAGCCGCCCGGCTGGGCGGCGCGCCGGTCCCAGGACCTGAGCTTCGCCCGGCAGCACCTGCTCCCCTGGATCGGCCGCCGCCTGACGGGCCGCTCCTCCGGGGACGGCCGCCCGGCCAAGCGCCCCGAACTGCGGCCCTACCGGGACGCGCCGCTCTCGTAGCAAGGCACAATCGCGAGCGGTGGCCCGACCTGCGTAAACACACAGCGGCGGCCCAAGTAGAATCCCTACACGTGACTGCCAAGCCCCGCATCCCCAATGTCCTGGCCGGCCGCTACGCCTCCGCGGAGCTCGCCGTCCTGTGGTCCCCCGAGTACAAGGTGACGCTGGAGCGGCGGCTGTGGCTCGCCGTGCTGCGCGCCCAGAAGGACCTCGGCATCGAGGTCCCGGACGCGGCCCTCGCCGACTACGAGCGCGTCCTGGAAGACGTGGACCTCGCCTCCATCGCCGAGCGCGAGAAGGTCACCCGGCACGACGTGAAGGCCCGGATCGAGGAGTTCAACGACCTCGCCGGCCACGAGCACGTCCACAAGGGCATGACCTCCCGCGACCTGACCGAGAACGTCGAGCAGCTCCAGATCCGCCTCTCCCTGGAGCTGGCCCGCGACCGCACGGTCGCCGTGCTCGCCCGCCTCGGCAAGCTGGCCGGCGAGCACGCCGAGCTGGTCATGGCCGGCCGCTCCCACAACGTGGCCGCGCAGGCGACGACCCTGGGCAAGCGGTTCGCGACGGCGGCCGACGAGCTGCTGGTGGCCTACGACCGCCTGGAGAACCTCCTCGAGCGCTACCCGCTGCGCGGCATCAAGGGCCCCGTCGGCACCGCCCAGGACATGCTCGACCTGCTCGGCGGCGACGCCGCCAAGCTCGCCGACCTGGAGCAGCGCATCGCCGCCCACCTCGGGTTCGCCCACGCCTTCACCTCGGTCGGCCAGGTCTACCCGCGCTCCCTCGACTACGACGTGGTCACCGCGCTGGTCCAGCTGGCCGCCGCGCCGTCGTCGATCGCCAAGACGATCCGCCTGATGGCCGGCCACGAGCTGGTCACCGAGGGCTTCAAGCCCGGCCAGGTCGGCTCCTCCGCGATGCCGCACAAGATGAACACCCGCTCCTGCGAGCGCGTGAACGGCCTGATGGTCATCCTGCGCGGCTACGCCTCGATGACCGGCGAGCTGGCCGGCGACCAGTGGAACGAGGGCGACGTCTCCTGCTCCGTGGTCCGCCGCGTGGCCCTGCCGGACGCCTTCTTCGCCTTCGACGGCCTCCTGGAGACCTTCTTGACGGTCCTCGACGAGTTCGGCGCCTTCCCCGCGGTCGTCGCCCGCGAGCTGGACCGCTACCTCCCCTTCCTCGCGACCACCAAGGTCCTGATGGGCGCAGTGCGTGCGGGCGTGGGCCGCGAGGCCGCCCACGAGGTCATCAAGGAGCACGCGGTGGCCTCCGCGCTCGCCATGCGCGAGCAGGGCGCCGAGCGCAACGAGCTGCTCGACAAGCTGGCCGCCGACGAGCGGATGCCGCTGGACCGCGCCCAGCTCGACGCGCTCATGGCGGACAAGCTCTCCTTCACCGGCGCCGCGGGCGACCAGGTCTCGACCGTGGTCTCCCGCATCGAGGCCATCGCCAAGCAGCACCCGGAGGCCGCCGGGTACGCGCCGGGGTCGATCCTCTGACGCCCGAAGAGCTGGCCGCCGCCCGCGACCGCGTCCTCCCGGACGTGGTCGCGGGCGGTCTGCGCGTGCTGTTCTGCGGAATCAACCCCGGTCTCCTCTCCGCCGCGACGGGCCACCACTTCGCCCGCCCCGGCAACCGCTTCTGGCCGGTCCTGCACCTCTCGGGCTTCACCCCGCGCCGCCTGGCTCCCGCGGAGCAGGAGGAACTCTTGGCCTACCGCCTGGGCATCACCAACGTCGTGGCCCGCGCCACCGCCCGAGCGGACGAGCTGAGCGCCGAGGAGTTCCGCGCGGGCGGCCGCATCCTGACGGCGAAGGTGGAACGGCTGCGCCCCCAGTGGCTGGCGGTGGTCGGCGTCACGGCCTACCGCACCGCATTCGGCGAACGGACGGCGCAGATCGGCCCCCAGGAGCGCACGATCGGCTCCACCCGCATCTGGGCCCTCCCCAACCCCAGCGGCCTGAACGCCCACTGGACCGCCGAGTCCATGGCCCAGGAGTACGCCCGCCTCCGCGAGGCCGCGCATTCCCCCGACGACGAGCGCCCCTGAGCGCCCGCATCGGCCCCGGATCCGGCGGTGAGCAGGGTGACAGCACCCCGGCGGGTGCTCAGGCCGGCCAGCTGACCTGCCCGCTCTCGACCCGGAGCACTTCGGGGACCTCGTCCTCCTGGAACCTGAGGAATCCGATACCGACCGCACCGTCCTCCCGGAGGTGCGTCGGGTGGGCCCTTGCCGCCAGCCAGCGGAGCAGCTCACCGATCTGGTCGAATTCATCGGGGTGGATCTCCTGCCGGGACATCAGCCCCCAGCCCTTCACCGGCAGGTCCGCACGACTCGCCAGGGCCGAGCAGAGCACGCCACCCACCCGCCATGCCGCGCCCCGTCCGGCGAGCAGTGGACGGGGATCGTCCTCCACGTACGGGATCCCTGAGTCGTCCGTCACCACGACCGGGAACCGCGTGACGACGGACAGGCGCTCCGGTTGCTGCCCGGCCCCCAGATGCCAGCTCAACTCGGCGAGTTCCGCCTCGGAGATCTCGTCCCGCAGGTCGACGGCAATCATCAGCTCGTACATGTCACTCACCCGCGGAACTCTAGTGCGGCCACCGACACGCCCCTCCTCCTCCTCCTGGCCGGTGCCGCGATGCGCGCCTGCTACGGCGGGTCCACGACGGTGACCCCCGCGGTCAGCAGGTAGGGCGCCTCACGGTCCCACTGCGCCACGCACACCACCAGCCAGCGCTCTCCGGCCCGCCACAGATGGACGTGGTCGGTGCAGCTGCTCAGCTCGCTCCACGGCTCCTCTATCGCCTCCCCCTCGAATCCCCGCTCCAGCACCGTCCCCAGACTGAAGACCTGCGGCTCCCCCCACCGGTCGGTCACGGCCTGGGTGATCGCCCCGTACTCGGCACTGATCTGGTCGGCCGCCTCGATCCGGCCCGAGCCGTCGTCGTCCCAGAAGTGCCGCGTCCGGGAGAGATGCACCAGGTGGAAGCCCGGACCGCTGCTGCTGTCGACGGTCCGGACCGGCTCCCTTGGGAACTCCTGCGCCAGGAGCCGGTCGATCGTGTCGAGGTGCTCTGCCGTGGTCATGCCGTCAGTATCCCGAGCAGCACTGACAACTGGCCTGATGTCACGCGTCCCTGCGGCGCACCGCCAGCCAGCCGCCGAGCACCGCGGCCGCGGCCCACAGGGCCATCACGCCCAGCCCGGTCCAGGGGCCGAGATCACCCTGCGCCTGGGCGTGCAGCACCAACTGCCCGGCGCGGTCCGGCAGGTACTGGGCCGCACCCCCCGCGGCCTCGCCGACGACGAAGGAAACGAGCAGCACGAGGGGTATGAGCAGGCTCAGCACGACCGTCCCACTGCGCAGTACGGCGGTCAGCCCTGCCGCGAACAGCACCATCAGGGTGAGGTAGAGCCCGCTGCCGACGACAGCCCGGTAGGTACCCGGGTCGCCGAGCTCCAGGGCGTACTGGCCCATGAACGCCTGACCCACGACGAAGGTGACCAGCCCGGTGACCTGACCCACCAGCAGGGCGAGGACACCCACTGTGACGACCTTCGACAGGTAGAAGCGGGTGCGGTTCGGCACCGCCGCCAGCGAGGTGCGCAGCGCCCCGTTGTGGAACTCTCCGGACACGGCGCCGGCGCCGAAGACCATGGCTGCGATCTGCCCGAAGGAGATGCCGTAGTAGGCCGCGAAGAGCGGATCGTCACCCATGCTGCCGTCCTCGGACCGGCCGATGGCGGCTGCCGTCAGCGCCTGGATGCCCGCGGTGACGACGAGGACGGACATCAGGCCCCCGAGAGTGCCGCGCAGGGACCGTATCTTGATCCATTCCGAGTGCAGGGTGGGGACGGTGGGCAGAGCGGCGCGCATGGCGGGGCCTCCTGAAGGTTCGGGGAAGTCAGCGGGTTGCGGTGAACTGCGCGTGATCGGCGGTGAGATCGAGATAGGCCTGCTCGAGCGAGGCGCGCTCGTCGGACAGTTCCAGCACGGGGATGCCCTCGCGGGCGGCAAGGTTGCCGAGCTGCTCGGTGTGTATGCCCTCGACGGTCCATCGCCCCTCCTCCGCGTCGGCCAGTTCGAAGCCGTCCCGGGCCAGGGCGGACCGCAGCCGGCCCGGATCGGAGGTGCGCAGGCGCACCCGTCGGGTGCTGCGGGCGTCGATGAAGTCCGCCATCGACGTGTCGGCCAGAAGTCGGCCGTTGCCGAGCACGACCAGGTGGTCGGCGAGAGCGGAGGTCTCGGACATCAGGTGGCTGGAGACCAGCACGGTGCGCCCTTCGGCGGCGAGGCCCCGCATCAGCTCGCGGATCCAGATGATGCCCTCGGGGTCGAGGCCGTTCGTCGGCTCGTCCAGGAGCAGCACCCCGGGGTCGCCCAGCAACGCGGCGGCTATGCCGAGGCGCTGGCGCATGCCGAGCGAGAAGGACTTGATCCGCCGCTTGGCCACGGACGCTATCCCGGCCTGCTCCAGGACCTTGTCCACCCGTCGCACCGGAATGCCGCCCGCGGCAGCGAGGAAGCGCAGGTGGTCGAGGGCGGTTCGCCCACCGTGGGCCGACTGGGCGTCCAAGAGGGCGCCGACCCGGTGCAGCGGATCCGGCAGGTCCAGGTAGCGCCGGCCGCCGATGGTGGCCGTACCGGAGGTGGGCCGGTCCAGGCCCAGCAGCAGGCGCATGGTGGTGGACTTCCCGGCGCCGTTGGGGCCGAGGAATCCGGTGACCCGCCCAGGCAGTACATCGAAGGTGAGGCCGTCCACCGCACGGTGGGCGCCGTATGCCTTGGTCAGTTCTCGGATTTTGATGCTGTTCATGGCTCAAGATTCGCCGCCGGCCCCGCCCCCTTCCCTCCCCCGTGCGGGGGTGCCGTCTCCCCCGCACGGGGGAGACGTCCGCGAGCGGGGCCCTGCCACCATGGGGGCATGTACCGACTGCTGCGGGCCCCGTTCCAACCAGTGACCTATTCACGCTGGTTGCACCTCTGCGTGCCCCTGCTGGTCGTGGCCATATGGCTGTTCGTGGTGCCGGAGTGGCCGTGGGGGCCGATGTTCCTCGTCCTGCCCTTCGGGCTGGTGCCCTGGGTGCGGCTCGCGGAGGGACTTCAGGCGCAGTTCCTGCTCACCCCGTACGACCGTGGCTCCGCCGAGGGCGCCATAAGCCTGGCCCCTTCGGCCCATTGGGGCGACCGCTGGCGCACGGTGCTGTGGCTGGAGACGCGGATGGTCATGGCGATCGGCGCGGTGGCCGCCACCGTCTGGATGCCGGCGTTGACGGTCGATCTCATCGCGAGCGCGCTCGGTCGTTCCCTGGATCCGGGGCCACTGGCACCGTTGATACCCGAGCGTCGCTGGGTCGCCGCGCTGCTGGCGCCCGTTCCCCTCGTCGTTCTGGTGGTCGTCGTGGTCCTGCTCGGTGAGTTGATCACCGCCATCGCCACCCGGCTGCTCGGTCCTTCGGCCGCCGAGCGACTGAGCGCGCTGGAAACGCGGACGGAGCAGTTGCTGGAGCGGACCCGGATCGCGCGGGAGCTGCACGACTCGATCGGGCACGCGCTGACCGTGGCCGTCGTACAGGCGGGGGCGGCGCGCGCCGCGGGCGATGCCGCCTTCACCGACCGGGCGCTGTGCGCCATCGAGGAGACGGGCAGGGCCGCGCTGGAGGACCTGGAGCGGGTGCTGGGAGTGCTGCGGGAGTCCGGGCAGCCGCCGTCGCAGCGGCCGACGCTGGCGGAGGCCGACCGGCTGCTGGAATCGGCCCGGGCCTCCGGCTCGGAAGTGGACGCGCAGCTGACCGGACCGCTGGAGAAGTTGCCCGGGCCGGTCACCCGTGAGGGGTATCGCATCCTGCAGGAGTCGCTCACCAATGTGCTGCGCCACTGCGGGCCGGTGCCGGTCCGGGTGCGAGTGGAGATGGCCGCGGACCGGTTGGAGCTGGAGGTGACGAACACGCTGCCGGGACGGCCCGGCGTCACGACGGGCGGCGGCAGCGGACTGCGCGGGATGAGGGAAAGGGCCGCGCTGCTGGGCGGGGAGGCCGAGACCGGACCGTACGAGGGTGGCTGGAGGGTGCGCGCACGGCTTCCGCTGGAGCGAATACGCTGACCGGATGCCGGTTACCGTACTGCTCGTCGACGACGAACCCCTGGTCCGCGCGGGTCTGCGCGCCGTCCTGAACTCCCAGCCCGACATCGAGGTGGTGGGTGAGGCGGCCGACGGTGCCTCGGTGATCCCGCTCGTGCGGCAGCTGCGGCCGGACGTGGTGGCCATGGACGTGCGGATGCCACTGCTCGACGGGATCGAGGCGACCCGCGCGGTGCTGCGGACGGTGGATTCCCCGCCGAAGATCCTCGTGGTGACCACGTTCGAGAACGACGAGTACGTCTACCAGGCGCTGCGGGCCGGCGCGGACGGGTTCCTCCTGAAGCGGTCCCGGCCTTCGGAGATCGTGCACGCGGTACGGCTGGTCGCGGAGGGCGAGACGCTGCTCTTCCCGGCCGCGGTGCGGGCCCTGGCCGCGGAGTACGGCAACCGTCAGGCGCGGGCGGTGCTGGAGCGGGCCGCGCTGACCGAGCGGGAGGAGGCGGTGCTGCGGCTGATGGCGCGGGGGCTCACCAACGTGGAGATCGCGTCCGAGCTGATCATCGGCACGGAGACGGTCAAGTCCCACGTCAGCGCGATCCTGGCGAAGCTGGGGGCGCGGGACCGCACCCAGGCCGTGATCACGGCGTACGAGTCGGGCTTCGTCTCCCCTGCCTGAAGGGAAAGGCCCGCTCCGGCCGATGGGGGGCTGCTTCTCGCCGCCGCACCCGGCGCGCAGTACGATCCGGCTGACAGGCTCGCTAGCTGGGAGGACACACGTTGGGGCAGCTGACCGGCGGGGATCCCTCTCTGCTTCGGCGGATCAATTCCGCGGTGGTGCTACGGGCACTGCGCACGGCCGGGTCGCCGACCCTCACCGACCTCACACGGCTGACCGGTCTCTCCCGGCCGACCGTCGAAGGGGTCGTGGAGGGGCTGATCGGGACCGGCCTCGTCGTCGAGGCCGAGGCCGAGGAGGGCGCGCGGCGGCAGGGACGGCCGGCCAGACGGTTCCGGTTCCGGGCCGAGGCGGGCCACCTGCTCGGCATAGAGATCGGCTCGCACCGCGTCGCGGTGCTGCTGTCCGGGCTGGACGGCCGGATCATCGGCGCCGGCACCAAGGAGGTCGCCGAAACGGCCTCGGCCGACGAGCGGCTGGAGCGGGTGCGCGCGGCCGTCGCCGATCTGCTGCGCCGGGCCGGTGTGCCGCGGGACTCCTTGCGGGCGGTCGGGGTCGGCAGCCCCGGCATCGTGGAGGCGGACGGCACGGTGCGTCTCGGCACCGCCCTGCCCGGCTGGACCGGGCTGCCGCTCGGCGACCGGCTGCGGCGCTCGTTCCGCTGCCCGGTGCAGGTGGAGAACGACGCCAACGCGGCGGCGGTCGCCGAGCACTGGAAGGGTGCCGCACGGGACACCGGCGACATGGTCTTCGTGATGGCGGGACTCAGTCCCGGCGCGGGCTCGCTCATCGGCGGCCGGCTGCACCGGGGCTTCGGCGGAGCCGCCGGGGAGATCGGCGCCCTGCACCTGCTGGGCCGTGAGGCGACGCCCGAGCGGCTGCTGTCCACGACCGGCGAGCCGCTGCACCCGCTGGACGAGGCGGCCGTGGCCGAGGTCTTCGCCATGGCCAGGCGGGGCGACGAGCAGGCGATTGCCGCCGTGGACCGGTTCCTGCAGCGTCTGGTCCACGACGTGGCGGCGCTGGTCCTGGCGATGGATCCGGAGCTGGTGGTCGTCGGCGGCTGGGCGGCCGGCCTGGACGGGGTCCTGGATCCCCTGCGCCGGGAGCTGGAGCGCTACTGCCTGCGCCCTCCGCGGGTGGCCCTGTCGCTGCTCGGCGAGGCGGCCGTGGCGACCGGGGCCCTCCGGCTCGCGCTCGACCACGTCGAGGAGGAGCTCTTCGCCGTGGAGAAGACCGTCACGGCCCGCCGCCGCTGACGCGCTCTCCCCCTCCGGCGCCCGGCAGGACTGAAGCCGGTACGGCTGTGGTCCGGCGCCCCGCGCGTGCGGGGGGGTGCCCCTATCTGTTTGGTCAACCTCGTCAGGGTCGCTTTATGAGGGTTAATCCCGGTTTTCGGGAACGTCCCGCGAAGCGGGATGTTC